>JAUWIQ010000008.1 GCA_030605285.1 Planctomycetota bacterium | reverse complement strand
TAGGGTCGATGCCAAGTCGCATGGCGATTTCCACCGATTGATCAAATTTCACAGCCTCAAAACTCTTGAGCAAATCAACGGCTTGCTCCACGGTCAGCGCCCCCTTGCCTTTGACCTTGTTTGCCAGACTCATCATTCGTTTTGAAATAGCGGGCATGTTTTCTTTGTTTTCCCGGTTGTTTTATCAGCGAAACCCAAATGCGGGCCGCATGGTTCAGCTCATAATTAATCAGTTTGCAACGATTCAAAATCTGACGGGACCGAGCGCAAGCTGACAATGCCCGGTCTCCTAATCCACAATTTCTAATCCCATACTGCGAGCAGTCCCTTCAATTAAGCGACGTGCATTTTCTGCGTTACTGGCATTGAGATCTGCCACCTTGGTTTTCACGATTGCATCGACCTGAGCCCAACTCACGGTGCCCACCTTCTCTTTATTTGGTACTCCCGAACCCTTCGCGATACCCGCGGCCTGTTTCAGCAGTGCCGATGCAGGGGCGCTTTTGGTTACAAATTCGAACGTGCGATCACTATAGACGTCCACGACGACCGGTATGGGCATGCCATTCGCATCCTTGGTGCGCTCATTAAACTGTTGCACAAATTGTCCCAGGTTGATGCCAAAACGGCCCAGGGCAGTACCCACGGGAGGCGCGGGCGTTGCCTGGCCGCCAGGGACCTGAAACTTTACGGTACCAGCCAATTTTTTTGCCATTTTTCTATCCGTTTTATGCAGACAGTTGCCCAGCCTAGGGGCTTGGAGTCCGTCACAGCTTTTCTATTTGCCAATATTCCAATTCGACCGGCGTGGACCTGCCAAAGATATTGATCATTACGGTCACGCGACCATTCATTTCATCAATGGTGTCGATGTCGCCCTCAAAATTCTCAAATGTACCCTCATTAATTTTGACCTGATCACCCGGACTCACACCGATTTTCAGTTTGGGCTCTCGTGTTTCAACGTCCTCTTCTTTCGGTATGATCCGCGATACTTCACTTGGGAGCATGGGTGTCGGCTGTCCTGCTGCACCCGTGAAGTCACCGATTCCTGGAGTTTCACGGACCAAGAACCAAGTTTCGTCGTTGATCACCATATGAACAACGATGTAGCCAGGGTAAAGCTTCTTTTTGACGATCCGTTTCTTCCCGCCTTTGAACTCCGTTACCATTTCCACGGGAACAATGATTTCCTCAAAAGACTCCTCGAGGCCTGCTATTTTGACGCGCCGCTGTAATCCTGCAGCGATCGAATCTTCACGATTACTCTGTACTTTGAGGATGTACCAGTCGAGTGGTCGCTCCTCAATTCGCGATTCCACCGGTCCGACATCCAACGTCTCTTCCAGAGGTGCGACATCATCGTCATTAGCACTCTCTGTTTCAGCGCGGCTAGCCTGTTCTTCCGCCAAGGCCTGTAAGTCATCTTCATCAGCCCATTCGGCCAGCTCGGTTTCCTGCTCACGGGAATCAAGCTTTGTCATTTTATTACCAGAAAGTTTCTCACCCGAGGTGTCCTCGTCTTGATGTGAGGTGACACCCGCCAGATCAGCAACCGGATCTTCCGACGATCCATCCAGGGTCTGTTTTGTTTTGTCACTCACGCCGCTATCCCCTACCTTTTCTCGCTACAAACGCTAAAGCCACAACTGCCCCCCTCGATATTTTTGGTGCCGCAAAGATTTAGCATTAAACATCCCGCGATCAACCAACAATTCCGAGGAACTTAAAGACCAGGGTCCAAATGAAATCAAATATAAAAAGGAAGGTAGCGAGAAAAAGAATCGTGATCAGGACCACGATGGAACCACGCACCAATTCGGTCTTTGTGGGCCATGAGACCTTACTCATTTCAGCCTCGACAGAAATCAGAAAGTCCGCAAAGCTCGCCAAATTAACAGCCCGGTAGACAATCCAAAGTCCGACACATAAGACCGCAGCCGGTACCCCAAACCGCATCAACATATCGCCTTGGTCTCCCGTTGCATGCATTCTCCAAGTGCCAAGCAATACCGTAATCGCAAAGGCGGCAAAGGTTATCTGCCGCGTGATTCGTCCTTGATTGCGTTTGTAGAGCCCTGCCTGAAACAGGTTCTGTACAAACGACGCCGTCGAGGCATTCCCTGCGGAGGTTTTGGGTGCAGCTGCCATTTTCTCGTCAACTAAATTGCTTTGTATTGTGTGGTAGTATTTTGCTATCGTGATCCGCCTCAGGGCGGGTAGACGATTTACGCCGCCCCCCGCCTTGCGGCGAATATGGCAGGGGCGGCGGGAATCGAACTCGCAACCTCTGGTTTTGGAGACCAGCGCTCTGCCAATTGAGCTACGCCCCTAATAAACTATTCGAGGATTTTGCTAACGATACCACGCCCTACCGTTTTTCCACCCTCGCGGATAGCAAAACGCACGCCCTCATCGACCGCTACCGGTTTTCCAAGCTCGATCTCTAGCTTGGCATTGTCACCAGGCATACACATTTCGACACCATCAAGAAGATTCGCTGCCCCCGTTACGTCGGTAGTCCGGAAGTAGAATTGGGGCCTGTAGCCATTGAAAAATGGCGTGTGACGCCCTCCCTCTTCCTTGGCGAGCACATACACCTCAGCTTCAAACTTGGTGTGAGGCGTAATGGACCCAGGCTTGGCCAGGACTTGCCCGCGTTCGATATCTTCTCGCTTGACCCCGCGAAGCAACATGCCGACATTGTCTCCCGCCTCACCGTGATCAAGGGTTTTATTGAACATCTCGACACCCGTGCATACGGTTTTGCGACTTTCGTCGGTTAAGCCGACGATTTCAATTTCGTCACCAACCGTGACCTCACCGCGCTCGATACGCCCAGTTGCAACAGTCCCCCGACCCTCAATCGAGAAAACATCCTCGATTGCCATCAGGAGAGGTTTGTCTGTCTCACGGACCGGTTCAGGAATGAAACTGTCGATTGCCTCCATCAATTCATGGATACATTTAGCCGCTTCGGCGTCGCCCGGGTTATCGTAGGCGGGTTTGGATGCACCCCGAATAATAGGAACCTCATCGCCAGGGAATTCGTTCGCTTCGAGCAATTCCCGGATTTCCATTTCCACCAGATCCAGTAACTCCGGATCGTCCACAAGATCGCATTTGTTCAAAAAGACAACCAGCGAGGGAACATTGACCTGCCTTGCCAGCAATACGTGTTCACGAGTCTGAGGCATGGGACCGTCCGCCGCAGAAACAACGAGAATTGCACCATCCATTTGGGCAGCCCCCGTGATCATGTTTTTGATAAAATCAGCGTGCCCAGGACAATCAATATGCGCATAATGGCGCTTTGCGGATTCGTATTCGACGTGGGAGACCGCAATCGTGACAGTCTTTGTTTCGTCGCGAACCGTCCCTCCCTTGGCGATATCCGCGTAGGACTTGGTTTTGGCAAGACCCTGCTCTGCCTGAACCGCCAAAATTGCACCGGTCAGAGTTGTTTTGCCATGGTCGATGTGACCAATCGTCCCGACATTGACGTGGGGTTTGTTTCTTTCGAACGTGTCCTTTGCCATGAATGGTTCCTCATTACTTACTGTCTGTTGCCTTGGTGAGATTCCTGCCTTTGCGAGGCAGGCTTTCTCGTAAGACGTTCTCAAAAAAATGTTTAAAACGACTAATTGCAGCAGCGAAAAAATCGGAAAGCGAAGCCGTCCAATCCACAGCAGCGATCAAAAGCTGCTGATCGGAATCGAACCGATGACCTCGTCCTTACCAAGGACGTGCTCTACCAACTGAGCTACAGCAGCCGCTATTGTCGGTATGGCCGTCCCCCATTACCTCTCGCCGTTAAAATTTCTCCTGTCCATTCTCGCCACACACATCTTCCCGTCTGGGAAAACCCTGCATGACGCCCAATCCCTGTTGTTCCAACGCCCTGTTGTTCCAACGATCACCCCGCTAACACAGGGACAACGGGTCGGACCTCTTGTTGTGTTACTCTTTTTCTTACTTAAAACCCTTCTTTAAATTTTGCGTTCTTCCAGAGCGGGTGAAGGGAATCGAACCCTCGTCTGCAGCTTGGAAGGCTGTGGCTCTACCATTGAGCTACACCCGCAAATACAAAGGATTCAAAATGCGGTATAAAGACCAAATGCTAGATCGCTGCCTGCCTTCCGCAAAATTTGCAAGTTCTCTGTTTGCCTCTGATACACGCAGCTAATTCACCAGTGGGGGGTGCAGGATTCGAACCTGCGAAGGCGATGCCATCAGATTTACAGTCTGACCCCTTTGACCGCTCGGGAAACCCCCCTCGGCCCTATCCCCCCACTTACAATTCTTCACCTTGTAGCCGAATGGTTTCAACAGCGGTCATCTCTACTTCTGGCGCAACACCCCGCTCGACAGTACCTTTCAACAAGCTAGCGGAGGGACTTGAACCCACAACCTGTTGATTACAAATCAACTGCTCTGCCAATTGAGCTACGCTAGCGCCCCAACCCCAGCGTGGAAACACTCAAATATACCGAAGTCAATAAGCCTTGCAATATGGGTTAACTTGACGTAAGCCGCTATTTTTAATGATCTTTAAGGGCCGAAGCCGAGGCCGCCACGGGCCCCATTTTACGCGGATCCGCTGAGCGGGCCGAAGAGGGGCTTTGCAGACGGGCAGAAAACGGAATTGACCGCCAAAAAGCTATGGAAAACAGCAATTCGACCCCGGACCGGAACCGGATTGCCGCGCCAAGACCCTAAGCCGAGTGGACTTGGTTTCCCGCTTTCTCTTCCGGTCTCCTCTGGGGCTAGATCCCCTCGCTAGGGGCGCCACTCGATATTCTTGTCCAAAACAGCGACAAATCCCGTCAACCGATCCCGGGAGGATCAATCCGATCCTCTTTGACAGCGACCCTCAGTTTGTCGAGGGCGCGGGACTCAATCTGCCGGACCCTTTCTTTGGTGACTCCCATTGTCTCACCCACCTGCTTGAGGGTCTGAGGTTCCTGAGAGTAATCCAGGCCGAACCGATGAATGATAATCTTTTGTTCGCGGTCGTCAAGCCGAGTCAGAATCTTGCGAATTTCGGATATTCGCCCCCGATGCTCCAGTTCCTGGCCCATCGAATTCGTCCGCCGTTCCTCCGTGACAGCAAACAACTCGTCATGACTCGTGCGGAAACGCTCTCGATGCCTGAGTTCATTGGGGATGGATCGTGCGTAATTCTTCATGATTGCCCAACTTGCATAGGTACTGAACTTGAAACCGCGCGAGAAGTCGAATTTTTCAGCTGCCCTGATCAAGGAGGCATTCCCATCGCTGACCAGTTCAAAAAAGTTCTCCTGCGGACCCACATACCGTTTTGCGATCGAAACAACGAGCCGCAAGTTGGCACGAATGATTAGATTTTTCGTGGCCACAGCCTGCTCGTAGAGAGTTTCAATTTCATCCATCAAGCGAATTTGTGGCCGATTCGAGTCGAGCTTTTTCCTCAGCCGATTTGCAGAGTATTTGGCGTAATTAAATTTCCTGAAAAGGTACTGCTCTTGCTCCCGAGTTAACAACGGCACCTCGTAGAGGCTGGCGAGATAGCTGGGCAGGTCGGCCGGTATTTTCGGTTTTCGGGCCGTATTTTCAGATTCTGGCATGGGGTCGAGAATTGCCGCAGTGTTACGTATTCGAGGAAAGTTAGGATTTGCGACATAATCGAGCGATAAATTTACGATATCTTGATACCGCTCTCGAGCGACAATGCGATAAATTGTTGTCCGCGTGCGGGAAAATTTCACGGCGAGGTCGTCGATTGATGCTCCATTCTGGTACAGGTGATAAATCTTTTTTCGCAATTCATCATTTAGCGGTGTGCCACTATCAGGGAAAATTGCTTGGTCAGGATGCAATCGATCGTATTGTTTGATGGTGCCACGAATGGTACCCGGACTCCTCTGCATTTCCTCACTCAGTTGCCGAGCGACATTGTTTATTCCGCAGCCTCGTTTTGAAAGGCGACGGGCATCGGTAACGATCCGACCTCGTTCCACATCGGTCATCTGGCGGAATCGACTACTCCGCTCAATACGGTCCCGGTTACCCATCACGAACCGGTCGACGGAACTCTTAAGGAAGCCGACCCTTTTGCGACCGTCGATGACAAACTTCCGTCCTACCAAGCCTTGTTGGCGCCAGCGAGATATTGTTTTTGTCGAAACGTCGAAGAGTTTGCTGAGCTGTGCTACGGTGTGAACGTGCTCGCCAGCCGACTCCACAGGGAGCTCAGCCGCGTCGGTCAGATCTTCAATCAATAACTGCAAATCGTGGCAGGCGTCGGCCCCCAAGAGACGGAACCCAGGGGAAATTTCAGCCGCGAGCACGGAGGGACTGCCGGTGACGAGTCGCTCACAGAGTGAATCGCAGCCATAGCTCCGTTGCGGAATGAGTTGTTGGATGAGGTACTCGGCAGCTGCCGCTAGTGCGAAGAGTGCGGTTCCGCCCTGTTTTTTAAGCTGGATATCGCGAAATTTCTCAAATGCCGGATGTCTGTAGTCGGTGTGCATGGGGGCCTCTGCTTCCTTGGGGCCTGGATGGAGTGTTCCCGAAAACGGTCCCTGCGAATCCCTCGCAACCTTCCAAGCCGATTCCATTGCACGGTGAGTCCATCCCACGACCAACCGCTAGTTAGCCTCTGCTCCTTGGTCGATATTATTCCGTCGATATTATTCCTTGGTTGTTATTGCTTTAAGTACGAAAACGCGGCAAATAAACGAAGCGGAAGCAGAAAACCGACCCTTGACCGGTCCTTGCTTGACGCATACATCCCGTTGCTACGCATCTATTTGTACGCATCTAAGTCGTTTGAGGTCACAAGAAAGTTCGCCGAGAGGACGAAAAAACTTCCTTTCCGCGGCAGGGGAACACAAAAAACTCTGCAAGATGTTTGATATAAATAAGTTGCGTCGAATGAAAATTTTTAGGAAATATTTCTTCCCGCCCCACGCTCTTTCCGCGGACTTCCCCGCCTAGCCAAATTATGAAGAGATCATGCCCGCTAGCTCATGAACTTGCGAAACGGCTCAACTTATCGAACAGCGACGACGAAGCAAATCAAAGGCACTTGGTCGTCAGCCGCCCTTCCGGATTGGGCCTTAGGGGCGCAATCCCAGTTCCTTTGGTTCGAGAGAAACTTCGGTCGCCATGAATTGGGTCCCCACCAGACGTTGCCTTTCCAATCTCCTTGTCACTTTGGTGGCGGTTGGCAACATCGTTCCCGCCGGGACCCAGGCCGCCGAGTCGAGTCGCTACCGCCTTAAAAGGCAGCAATCTTACAACGAAGTCGCGGACGTGCGAATCGACTACGCGGTGCAAGGGGCACTTACATTCCCAGCCGAAAAACGGGCAGAAAAACTGGCCTTGGAAGTGACTGCCAAGCTGGCCTACCAGGATCGCCTTTTAATGTCTGGAAAAATGTCCGCTGGAGACGATCTCTCGCAGCGAGGCGATGCCGTGAAGGAGGGAATGCCCTCGATTCGAGCAGCCCGTTATTACGACCAAGTTGATGTTGAAATAACAATTAACGGTCAGAAAATGGCCCCCGAACTAAGAGACGATCGACGTCTCCTTGGTGTCTCTCGACGTAATGCCAAGCTTACCTATCACTGCCCCTTGGGCTCCCTGAGTCGGGAAGAATACGACCTGATTTATCTACCCTGTGACCTTTATGCCCTGCCATTGATTCTCCCGGATGAGCCAGTTGCGATTGGCTCAACTTGGCAACAAGACGATTCCGCATTGGCTGCATTGTTGGGTCTGGATACGGTGGGCGAAAGTGATGTCGTGAGTGAATTGAAAAATATCGAACGCGGTTATGCAAAAGTGGAGTTGTCCGGCAATATTCAGGGTGCGATTGCAGGGGTTGCGAGTGAAATAGCCATCAAGGCGCGCTACTATTTTGATCTCCGTCGTGGCAAGATCGCTTCACTCCAATTGGTTGCCCGGGAGCGGCGTGGAATCGGACATGTCAATCCCGGCGTGGAAGCGACATCTCGGCTCAAAATGACGATTGAGCCACGTACAGATAGTGATGAACTTTCCGATCGACAGGTTGCCTCAATGCGGGGTTCTGCTGCTTGGGAAAATCAGCGACTTGCGTATCATTCCGCATCGCTCGGTATTGCACTCGAGCATGATCAAAATTGGTTTGTCACGGCTGAGGACGATCAGGCAACCGTTTTGCGGCGGATGGATCGAGGCGAACTGATCGCGCAGTGCAACGTCTCGGTACTGCCTAGTTTGAAAAAAGGCAAGGCGGTTACTTTGGCGCAGTTTCAGGAAGATATGCGAAAAAATTTAGATACGAATTTTGGTACCTTTGTCAACGCGCGCGAGTCCACAACCAGCCAAGGGTATCTTGTCTATCGTGTCGAAGCTGCGGGTACGGCATCGCAACTCCCGGTCCGTTGGATTTATTATTTGCTCACCGATACAGAGGGCCGTCGGGTGGCATTGGTTTTCACCATGGAAGGCGATCTTGTAAAACCGTTCGGGTCGGCTGACCGCCAGATTGTTGAGAGTTTGGCGTTTGTGGAGCGGGAGCTACCTGAAAACGTGACGCCAAGCGAGGATTCCAGCGGGCAAAAAGTAGTGGGGCAACCGTAAAAGGGTGTCTCCCTGCGGGTATCCAAACCGGTCCTCGTCGCAGCGGCCCGTCTCCCCAGGCCTGCCAAGTGCTCCCCTCCCCTGAGGGGAGATGCCGTTTGTCTACACCTGGGTGCGAGTTATACTGGAATCGCCCGTTTTTTTGGGCCGTACTGACGTACCGCAGCGAGCATTTTTTCTTTTTAGGGCGGTTGGATATGGATTTATGTACCCCCTGGGCAAATCGCTCATCCTCGTTTGTTCGGATGCTGCTTTGTTTGTCCCTGACGCTGGTGGCAGGGGACGCCGATCGTGCTGCCGCGGAGACGCCCCAACCTTTCCGTAAGCTCGTTCCCGGCGTGGAAACCCGAGTGCCACTCAAGCGGGCCGAGGAAGAGACTCACGCGATGCACGATGTCGTTGAGTTGATCGATGGTGAACCGGACCTCCAATGGAGTCCCGAGGAGCATGAGGTGTCTAAGACGCTCCATTCCAAGGCACAGGATGTTTTATTCCGGCGCGGGGTTTGGCAGTTGCAATTCACGCACAAGCCATTGCGATTGATTGAGGTGGATATCCCCCAACCGGATGGCAAGATGAAGAGGAAGGTGGTTTGGTATATGGTCTACCGAATCACAAATCCGGGCCAACACCTTACCCCGGTCCAGGGAGAGCACAAGCCGTTGCCGTCCGGGGATCGTTTGCACCCAGGGGAGTATAAAATACAAGAAGTCGATTCCAACGAGGCCATGTTGGCCAATGTCGGCCCCCATCGATTTGTCCCGACATTCTTGTTGAGGACCTTTGAGAATGACAAACTCGACGTAGACAAAAACACCGTCCAGTACATGGATCAAATTATCCCGGCCGCCCGCCGTGAGATCTACAATCGCGAACGTCCCAATTGCAAATACGAGGAATTCTTCGATTCCTCTCAGATTAGCCAGGAACCGATTCCTGTGAGTTCTGGGCGTGATGAGATCAGTCGCTGGGGGGTTGCGACTTGGACCGATATTGATTCGAAAGCAGATTTTCTGACGATGCAGATTATGGGGCTCACAAATGCTTATAAATGGATCGATCCTCCGAGTGCCTATAAGCCCAAGGATGCGCCGGGAACGGGACGGCAATTCGAATATAAGACCCTGCAGTTGAATTTCTACCGTCCTGGAGACTCTCTCGACCAGCGCGAGGAGGAGATCCGACAGGGTGTTGAGGGACACCCCAAACATGAGTGGTTATATCGGCCAGCGCCTACAACGTATGTCCCGGTTCATCCACGTTCCTAGCTTTGCGGCGCAACGGGGTTTGATTGTTCCGTGGAACCGAACCAAATTTTGTGCGTGACAACAACCCTGCCGTCGAAAGAGTCCGCTGATGCGCTGGCGGATGCTTTGGTTCGAAAGCGACTGGTTGCTTGTGTGCAGGTACAGGGGCCGATTTCCAGCACGTATCACTGGCGAGGCATACTTGAACACGCGGAGGAGTGGCTCTGTGTGGCCAAAACCGATGGCAAGCATTTTGATCTGCTGAAAACAGCCATCCTGGATCAACACACCTACGACGAGCCTGAAATCGTCGCCACTGAAATTGTCGCCGGCAGTGCCACGTATCTGGCGTGGCTTCGCCAGGAACTTGCCTGAGTCGTTGCCCAGGCCCAAGCATTCCACCTGTTAAAATCCCGGTGCGCTACAGGTTCTCATTACTTTCGTGGCATGGCATGAGGAGATTTCCGCCACAATTTTCCAACGACTGTCTCGTCAGGTCTCGAGGACCTCTTGCTCGCGTTCTTTTGATGTTCCGATGACAAGACTCTCGTATTTTTTTGTCAACTCCTGGATTTCATCTTTCAGGTCGTCCCGTTGGTCTTTGCTCAAGGTTTTATCTTTTTCCTCGCCTTCCGCAGCTTTATTGCCATCACGACGAATATTTCTGATCGAGACTTTTCCCTCTTCTGCTAGTTCCTTGATGCGGCCGACCATCTTGCGACGCACCTCTCCCGAAAGTGGCGGGATATTAATACGTATCAGGCGTCCATCGCTTTGGGGATTGAATCCAAAATCGGAAGCAAGAATTGCCTTTTCGATGTCCTTGATTGTGGTCGGATCGAAAGGCCGAATTACAATCTGTGTGGGTTCAGGTGCACCGACATTTGCCAGTTGTTTCAAAGGAGTCGGAGAACCGTACGCCTCCACGCGTAACGTATCGACCAGTCCTGGATTGGCACGACCCGTTCGAATACCAGCCAGGCTCTGTTTTAGTTGATCAACGGTCTTGTCCATCCGCTCTTCAATATCGAGCAGGATATCGTCAGCACTCATGAGAAACATTCTTGAAGAAAAAATTCTAGCAGAAAGACTCTCCGATAACCGGCATCCAATACAATCGATCCCCACATTCTAACACAGCTATTTCAACGTCTTCTGTCACGGCCTAATGCTTACTTGACTACTCACGTGGGTGCCGACAAATTCACCACGCACCGCGCGTTCAATGAAACCATCTTTATTGTAGTTGAATACCACAATCGGCATGTCATGTTCCATGCATTGAGCGATCGCGGTCGAGTCCATGACGCGCAGGTTTCGACTGCGGATGTCCTCGTAATTCAGTTCTCGATAAAAAACCGCGTGCGGATTTTTTTCTGGATCTTCGCTATAGATTCCGTCAACCCGCGTAGCTTTCAGCAGCGCGTCCGCTTCGAGTTCCAGAGCGCGCTGGGCCGCTGCCGTATCGGTGGTGACAAATGGGCTGCCCGTGCCTGCTGCGAGGATGATCACACGACCTTTTTCCAGATGCCGTCTTGCTCGTCGGCGAATGTATGGCTCGGCGACGCCATCCATGTGAACAGCGGTCAGCAACCGTGTTTCACAACCTAAGGATTCCAACGCATCCTGCAGCGCCAACCCGTTGATGACCGTTGCCAGCATGCCCATATAATGTGCGGTTGCCTCCTGAATGACGGTGTTTCCAGCGGTGAACTGGGCTCCACGGAGAATGTTTCCTCCGCCGATGACAATCGCAATCTGCACGCCTTGCTGGGAAGCCTGATAAGTTTGCATCGCGACATGGGTGACGGCCTCCATGCTAATGCCACGTTCGCCATCCAGGCAAAAACTTTCTCCCTAGAGTTTCAAGACAACTCGGCGGTACTTCAAACCGGTTGGTGGGGTCGAGTTTTCCATATCTGGCATGCTGCGCTCCCTTGCACGTGCCGTCATCTTGTGGACGACATTCGAGCCATTAGTCCTTACCAAGTTCCCAAGTCACAAAACGTATCAACTTCATTTTGGAAGATTCTGCATATTTGCCAACCGTTTGTTTGTCGTCTTTGACAAACGGCTGTTCCTCCAGGACCTGCTGCGCGTAAAACTGGCGCATGCGCCCATCGACCATTTTTTCCAGGATATTTTCAGGTTTGCCCTCCTTGCGAGCCGCCTCGGTAAGGATCTCTCGCTCTTTGGCGACGATTTGGGGGTCGAGATCCTCTTTGTTTACGACCGTGGGGTTCATGGCGGCTATATGCATGCAGATATCCTTCGCGGCCTCCACATTACCACCGGCGACTTCCAGCAACACTCCTTTGGTGACCCCGGCATGGTGTGCATAACTGCCGCAGGAACCGTCGATCCGCAAAATCCGACTCAAGTTGAATACTTCTCGGATGCGGTTATACAATTCATCCTTCTGTGCCTGCAGCGTGCTGCCCTCTTTGCTGGGCGAAGGCTGGTCTAGGAGTTCCTCGGGCGTCGCCGCTCCTGGTCCGGCTGCTAGCTGTTTTGCCAGATCGTTGGCGAGACCGATAAACTCATTGTGACTTGCCACGGGAGCCGACTCGCACTGCAGTTCTACCATGGCCGCCACGCCGCCCTCGAAATCGGCATAGACCCCCATCCGCCCCACCGAGGTGTCACGCCTGCCTATCTTGGTTTCTTGCGTCTTGATCCCCTTTTTCCGTAACGATTCAACTGCGGCGTCTTCGTCGCCGTTGGTTTCGGCCAGTGCCTTTTTGCAGTCCATCATGGGCAGTCCGGTACGTTCACGTAATGCTTTAACGGACGCTGCAGTGATCTCAGCCATGAAATTCCAAACTCCTTGCGTTAAAAAATTCGGAGGGCTCTTAATCTTGCCCCGGATTATTTTCTGGTTTTACGGTCCCGGGATAGTTGCCAGGACTCGTTGCCTCAGTCAACCGTAGGGTTCAATCAGCAGTGCAACGATCAAGCGGGGGGTGTTGCATCGCCGTTTGTACCAGTCGGCGTGGGCATGCTGCCCTCGCTGGCGGTTTACTGTTCGATCGCTGCTTCAGCTTTGCCTTCAATAATGGCATCCGCCAGGATCCGGATAATCAATTCGATACTGCGAATGCTGTCGTCATTGCCGGGAATTGGCAAATCCACCAGATCGGGATCGCAGTCGGTGTCGATTAACGAAACCGTGGTGATGCCTAGCTTGGTAGCTTCGCGAACCGAATTTCGTTCTTTGTTTGGATCGATTGCCAGAAGACACTCAGGTAACCGGTTCATATTGCGGATACCATTCAGATTCTGATGCATCTTCCGCTTTTCACGCGCCAACGCCGATTGCATTTTTTTCGAGTAGGTGGAAATTTGATCCCCAACTAAAATTTCCTCGAGTTCCTCGAGGCGACTCAAGCGGCTACGAATAGTGCGGAAATTTGTTAAGGTGCCTCCCAACCAGCGTTGCGAAACAAACGGCATTTCACAGCGCGATGCTTCGCGTTCTATGGTGTCGCTGGCCTGCCGTTTGGTACCGACAAAAAGTATCAGGCTGCCGGCAGCTGCCACCTGTTTGAAATACTTGCGAGCACGCAACAGGCCGCGAATGGTTTCCCGCACATCAATGATATGAATTAACTTTTGGCGACCATAAATGTAGGCCCCCATCTTGGGGTTCCAACGGCTCGCCCGGTGTCCAAAATGAACCCCCGCGTCGACCAACTGTTTGACTAGCACATCGGCCATTGTGATCTCCTCCTC
>JAUWIQ010000452.1 GCA_030605285.1 Planctomycetota bacterium | reverse complement strand
TTTGTGTATCGACCTCAAAGCCACCTTGGCGGACCTGGGCTGGCGCAGAGATCGCGCCAAGTTTGTTTTACTTTATGGCGGAATCGCCTTTGTCGCCATCGCACCGGTGGTCTATCTGATTCAAATCGCACTGAAAACCGCCTACAACCAAATTTCGGACGAACCGGCGGCCCACCCGATCGAGATTATCCTTCGCGAAAACCCCACCCCCTGGATCATTTTCTGGTGCTTTTTTTCTGCGATCGTTGCGGCACCGTTGGTCGAGGAATTTTTGTTTCGTGTGATCCTGCAAGGCTGGTTGGAAAAGAAATTTCATGGAGCACGGGGACTCTTTGTCACCGAGTCCTCCACCCCGGATCCCCACTCCGGCACAATCATTGCAACGGAAATTCCACCACCATTCATGTGGCCACCCATTATCATTAGTTCGCTTACAATTTCGTTTCTGCATGTGGGTCATGGCCCCGATCCGAGCCCCTTACTCTTACTCGCTTTGGTACTGGGTTACCTGTACGCAAAGACCCATCGGATCTTGCCTTGCATTGTCGTCCATATGGCATTAAATGGGTTTAGCATGCTTGTACTCTGGAATGGGCTGAGCGACCCGACGGGACTTTAACAGCAGGGATCGCGGGGCCTGCGGGCAGTACGAGAAGGAGCCGCGTCCCCCTAGGCGGTGGGTGCGGCTGATTTATAATCGCGGCTTCTGGTGGACGCCTCACTTTACAACTTTATTTTCCGTAAAAGGAATCTTATTCATGGCTTACGGCTTTGGAATCATCGGTTGCGGAATGATCGCCAATTTCCACGCGCGCGCAATCGCAGAACTTCGCAGCGCCAAACTCGTCGCCTGTTACGATAACTTCCCCGCCGCTGCCGATCGACTGTCTGAAACGACCGGTTGCCGCGCCTACCACAAACTCGACGACTTGCTGGCTGATGATCAAGTTGACATCGTCACAATCGGTACACCAAGCGGCGCGCACATGGAACCCGCCATAGCTGCGGCTGCCGCTGGAAAGCATGTGGTCGTGGAAAAACCCTTGGAAATAACGCTCAAACGCTGTGACAAGATTATCGCGGCCTGCAAAGCAAATCGAGTTATGCTCTCCACAGTTTTCCCGTCACGATTCCATCAGGCAAGTCGTGAATTAAAAGCAGACATTGAGGGGCGTCGATTCGGCAGACTCACGATGGGGGATGCGTACGTCAAGTGGTATCGGACGCAGCAATATTACGACAGTGGACAGTGGCGGGGAACCTGGCAACTTGATGGTGGCGGCGCCCTCATGAATCAGGCAATCCACAGCGTGGACTTGCTCTGTTGGCTGATGGGACCGGTGGCGGAAATTCGGGCCCAAGCTGCAACACTCGCCCATAAACGAATTGCAGTCGAGGATACGGCGGTTGCTACCTTAAGATTCAAGTCGGGCGCATTGGGAGTCATCGAAGCAACCACTGCGGCCTGGCCCGGCTATTTGAAACGGATTGAAATTCATGGCTCGGCGGGTACCGCCATCCTGGAAGAAGAGGATCTCAAAGTTTGGGATTTCGCGAAAAAACATCGACGAGATGCAGCCATTCATCGCCGCATGCAAGAAACACATTCTGGAGGGGGCGGTGCCAGCGACCCGACGGCAATCGGACATCATGGGCATACCCTCCAGTTTCAAGACATTCTCCGCGCGATTCGTACCAAAGGGCGACCCGCAATTGACGGCAAAGAGGGCCGTCGCAGTGTCGAAATCATTCTCGGCATTTACAAGGCCGCAGAGACTGGCCGGGCAGTGGAGTTGCCGTTAAAAACAGATCCGCTTCTGCGCGCCCGCAAGAAGTAAACTGCGGCAGACTGCCAAAGCAACGGGAGAGGGGTGGTGGAAGCTGCCGATTTCGATCTTCCCACGTCCAGGTGTTCGTGCCACAATATGCACCCTTTGACGGCGACGACCACTGCGGAAAGCTAGGGATGGCGGATTGATGAAACGGACAGCCGACTATCTTGTCTATCTGAGTGTGCGGATTGCCTTGTGCATCGTGCAGGCGCTGCCGCTTGATTTTAGTCGGCGACTAGCAGCACCGCTGCTCCGCGTGGTGACCGAGGTTTTCAAAATCCGCAGCGATGTGATTGACGACAATCTCCGACATGCCTTCCCGGAACTGACAGCGGCAGAACGTAAAGATCTTGCCTACAAACACTGGGAGCACCTGCTCCAGATGGCCATTGAAATTGCCTGCGCAGAGCGCAAAATTCATTTGACCAATTGGCGCCGCCATATCCGATTTCGAAATAAACGCCAATTGGTACGTGCCCTTCTGGATCGCCGACCCCAGGTTATTGTCTCAGGCCATTACGGTAATTTCGAGGTCGGTGGAATGATTATCGGCCTTTTTGGATTTCCAATGTTTACCGTTGCCCGCCCACTGGATAATCCATATCTCGATCATTTCTTCAATCGGCGACGGGGTGCCTATGGTTTACAAATGTTGGAAAAACAGGGAAGTGCAAAAGAAGCCGAGGCGATGCTCAACGCAGGCACGTCGTTACTCGTGCTTGGCGATCAAGCAGCTGGCGACCGCGGCTGTTGGGTCGACTTTTTTGGGCGGCCCGCCTCAACCCATAAAGCCATTGCCCTTTTCGGGCTGACTTTTGAGGCACCTATGGTCGTTGCCTACGCAAAACGGCTGAATCGCACGCTGGATCTTGAAGTGGGTTGTGCGGGGAGTATCGACCCGGAAATTGATCGAAACGAGTATCAGGGGGTCACCGAGTTGACTCGTTGGTATACGCAACGCCTGGAAGCGACTG
>JAUWIQ010000016.1 GCA_030605285.1 Planctomycetota bacterium | reverse complement strand
CTCTTTATGTCAGTCTTTCACAGGGGAAGCGGTGGCGACAGTTGACTAGGCAGTCGTGGAAACGGTCGCGGAGAAACCTTTCTGTGACCGCTTTTATTTTCAGGCCTTGAGCCCTGCATCCTGCTGTTGATTCCCGCCTCTTTTCCTGCAGTGTTTGACGAAACGGCTGCGGGCGTCGCAGGCAGTTGCCCCGAAAAACCACTTGCTTTTGCCCGCAATGCGGGTAGATTAAAGAAACCGTGGCCGTAGTTGGGCTTCTTTGAGTCTGCACCTTCGGAAGGTCATGTTCAAGAATGAATATGCGCAGTGGAAATGAAAAAGATCATTCTAATTAGCTTTGGCGTTTCGCTTTCAGTGATGGTCGGAATACCTGCTGAGGGATTCGATCAAATCACACAGAATGGTTCCTTCAGTTTGCAGAATACGAACTGGAGCAGCACGGCTGCACTCGACAAATTTGATGGTACTGTCGGTACCCTGTTGTCCGTTGAGTTGAGCCTCTTTGGTAACATCAATGCTAATGCCGGTTATGAGAATCTGGCGGCGGTCAGCAACGACATCATCTTAGAATCCGCAGTAAGCATTGACGGTGAAGTTCTCGGTACATCTGTTCCTTTTGATCTCAGCATTACTCCGAACCATTTGGACACCTTTAACGGGGTTCCGAGTTACGATGGCACGATCGACTTCAGTGGTACTTCCGGTCAGTCTTTGTTGGGTTTGACCGGCAGTGCCTCCGACTCGCTCAGCACTACCAGTTTCCATCCTGTCGTCGAGGCGATTTTACTTCCGAACTTCACCGATGCCGATGGTATTGCAGGTGGCTTGGGTACGCTCACGCTGGCAGTTGATGCGTCGGGTAGCAGCCAGGCAACCGATTCCCAGGGGAACGTTGCCAGTATGTTTCAAACGACCGCTGCTGCTTCCTATGAATTGATCTACACCTACGAAGCAGCCGGAGTCAGCGCGGTGCCCGAACCGGGTGCGCTGCTGCTAGCCCTGCTGAGCCTGTCCCTGCTGGCACGACGTGGCGCACTCCGGCGGCGGCGCCACGCTGCGGGGTAGAGACGCTAAAATCTGTGCGTTCTGGTCCGATCAGAGTACCCAGCAACGGTTTTCTTTGAGATTTTTTCCTCTGCTGCGACGCGGCTCGGTAGTTTCGTAACTTGCGCCACCCCGAGGTGTGGGTGAACAGCACCCAATTTTTCTAGGGTTTTTCGAGAATCTTGCCACACAATGCGGCTCCTCAGTTTCTTATTTATCCCAGTTTATTGAGCAGCAGGCCCGCCACCACGGGCGTGTAAATTTCTTGCAGGCAAGCTGATTTACCGATATATTAGCCGTTAGTGGTTGCTTCACAGGGGTTCAAGCGAGAGCTGCGCTACAGGGGATGGGGATGCGTTTAATACCCACGGCCCACAGGGTCTTGGTGTGCACGGTGGTGCTGGGGGCGATGGCTGGCGTTGGGTCGGTGTACGGCCAGACGGTCACGATTGTTCCGCATTATGAGAGCCTGGAAGCTCCCGGGTTCTATCACTTTGATCCCGTGAGCGGACCCGACGCGGAACATGATCAAATGATGATGGACGGCTCCTTTTTTTCGGGGCCGGGTGTGCCCGTTGTCATCGACTCGGTTGCGTTTCGCCTGGATAAAAGTGCAACAACAACCAGCGCCTCGTTTACAGATTTCGAGATCCGCCTTTCGACTGCCGTAACAACCGTAAGCAGCATGTCCACAACGCTGGCGGATAACGTCGGTGCTGATGTCACCACCGTCTACAGCGGGCCGGTGACCCTCTCGTCTCCGGGAGGAGCGAGTTCTCCGAGTGCCTTTGATATCTTGGTTCCGTTTCTTACACCCTTCACCTACGATCCGCTGGCGGGAGACTTGCTGTTTGATTGGGAATGGGCGGGAAATTTCAGCAATAAAAAATTTGTTTTGGATACGAATTACACAAACACCGCCCCTTATACGAGCGTTTTAAAATACATGGAAGACTCTCAACCGCTCGATGGGGTTGCGGAGTCGGTCTATCCGGGCTTGAGCGTGATTGTCCAGTTTTCATTTTCTCCCGCCACTTCCGGATCTTCTGCTGCGATTCCTGAGCCGGGTGCACTGCTGCTGGCCCTCTTAGGGTTGGCTCTGCTCCCACGCGGTTTTATCAGACGGCGGCGGCGGTAGCTCACCCGGAGAGGTGCGCGACGGTCAGGATGCTGCAAGTTCAGCTGCGCTCAGAGATCGCTAACTTCTTTCCCCGCCGTTTCTTCGCTTTATTCAATGCCCAGGGATTACTCTCTGGCCACAGGCACTCAATTCGGACTTACTCTCGGCCCTCAGCGAGGGCCATTGCCTCGGCGTGGCGTTGGATACACGCTTCAATCCGGTCCAGGTTGTTGCGCGTCCAGTCGATGGTACGCGAAAGCCCTTCGGGGAGGGTTGTCTGGGCACGGAATTTCAACACCTCCGCAGATTTTGAGGTGCTGCCAAAGCGGCGTCCCGACCTGTCCCAGGTTCGCCTAGGACCAAACTCGATGGGGGCAGAGTTGCCGGTGATGCGATTGATTGCGATTGCCAGTTCTCTGATTGAGGTCTCTGCACCACTCGCTAGATTATAAACTTCGCCTGCCTGACCATGGATCGCACACCGCAACAAACCGTCCACAATATCATCCACATAAATAAAGTCGCGGGTGGCTTCGCCTGCATTGTCTACGACGAGCGGCATGCCCTTTAAGGCTCGGTAAATGAATGTGGGTGTTACATTTCGCCAGACGGTCGCAGGCGTCCCCCGCCATGCGCCGGCACCGAGTACTTCGCCTGGTCCGTAGACATTCTGGAAGCGGGCCTTGATGAACGGCAGTCCATATTGTTTGAAATAAAAATTTCCGTAAAGCTCGCCAATGATTTTTGAGATTTGATAGGGGCTGTCCATGATAAGAGAAACCGGCGCGTCCTCATTCGTGGCCGTGGCCGTTTCATTCGTCTTTTTCGCCACCGTGCAACCGGCCGATGCGTAGACCACCGACTTGACTCGCTGGAAATCCTTAATGTGCTCGCATAGCTTGAGCGTGGTCAACGTGTTATTTTCATGATCTGCTAGAGGATCGTGGAGTGAGCTTTGATTGCCGTGGTACGTCGCCAGATGGAAGATAAAATCGAATTCGTCCCGAAGTTGTTCCAAAACCGCATCCGTGTTAATCGACGCGTGAATCAGGCGGATGCTGTCTGCTTGTGGAAGATTATCCCGCTGGGAGGAGAGTAGATTATCAACAATGATGATTTGTGCAACTTTGCCAGCCACCAGGTGCCGCACCAGATTGCTGCCGACAAAACCCGCGCCTCCCACAATCAGAATGTGGGATCCAGCAATCGGTTCCAGGATACGGGCCATGGTAGATTATCGCGGGAAGGCGGTCCGCTAACCTTTATGCTGCAGGTGGGTATAGGTCTCTTGAATGCCATATTCCTGGTAGTAGGCAACCGCCCGGGCTACGCCAGTCGCCAGGGGCGTGTCGGCCGACCAGCCAAAATCCTCACAGGTACGACTCGGGTCTAGCAGGATGGTATAGGCATCATCTTCGCCACGAGATTTTACCTCGACATCCTCTTCGAGCGTGATACCGATCGCGGTGACCGCGGCGTCGAAAAGTTCTTTAATCGAATAATCACCCCCGGATGAGATGTGGTAGTACCCGCGGGAGCCTTTGCCGTCGATGGCCATTTCCACAACCTGCAGCAGGTCGTCCACAAAGACAAAATCCCGCCGCGTATCGACACAGTAGCACGGTTGGTCGTTGGTGAGTCGGTGGAAAAATGTAGGCAGGGGCCCGCTGAGATTTCGGGGACCGTAGCAGTTCGCAAGGCGAAACGAGATGAAATCCAGTCCGGAGAGAGCGATATATTGCTCTCCGGCAGTTTTACTGATTGCATAGCTGCTGGCAGTCGAATCGATGGGGTGCGATAGGGTGATGGGTTGCTCCTGCGGATGCAGTCCGTAGCAGAGGGCGGTCTGAAAGTAGATCAATCGCTTGACACGATGCCGCTCGGCAGCGCGTACCACGTGCGCTGTGCCCAACGCGTTGGTGCGGATATCCTCCAACCAGTTGTCGGGATCTTTGTAGGATGCGGCTGCATGGACGACCATTTCGGGCTCGAAGTGGTCAAATGCCTCATCGACGACCTCCGCCTCCGCAATGGTTCCCTCCACGATCGTGAGACGATCCTGCTCCGCGAGATTATCGCGCCTGCCGGTTGTATAATTATCGATTACGAGCAACTCGTCGCCACGTGCTCTGAGGCGATCGACTAAATGGGATCCAATAAAACCGGCTCCACCGGTAATTAAGATTTTCATAGGGTCTCCAGGTTGAACATCGATGGCACGGTGGCCGAAAAACGTTGGGCTGGGTCCGCTCTGCGGGCAGGATTACCGGGTCAATCACAGGCGGATCGTCCTTAGACCACCGCGTCCTGCAATAAACCCTTGAATTGGGACTCCTTGTCGTGAAATTCCTGTTGCCATAACTCCAGGCTCAGCAACCCCCAGATCTTGCGGCCAAAGCGGGGTTCGTTGTCGATTTGGCTCGCGACCAATTCATTGTTCACAAAATCACGTCCCTTCGCCGCCCGTGAAGTAAGCACGTCGCGGACGAATTCGCCTGCTTCGTCCTGCATCCATTCGGAAAGCGGGACCGGAAAGCCCATTTTGTCGTTCCGGTTCACAATACCGTCTGGCAGCAGGGAGCGCGTTGCCTCCCGGAAAATATGTTTCAGGTGTCCGTTCTGGAACTTGATATTGGCGGGAATCGTTGCCGACAATTCAACCAATGGATGGTCGAGCAGCGGGACCCGAGATTCCAGGCCATGCGCCATGCTGACGCGATCCTCCACGTGCAGCAACGCTGGCAGAAGTGTCTTGAAGTCAAAATGTGTCATCAGGTCGAAATACGACTCTTTCTCAACATTCTCACCGTGGAAAATATTTTTGAATGTTTCAAAGGATGAGTAGTCGCCCAACAACTCCCAGCGGATTTCATTTTCAAGTACCGGTGTACGATTGATCAAGTGGTAATAGCGCCGATCCAGATCTTCAAAGAGACCCTCGCGCCAAAACTGCTGTAACAGCGGCTTGTATTGTCTCAGAGTCGACAAGCTCGGAATGATACTCTCGTACGTAACAACGAAATTGCCGTTGTGCATCGTTCCATCGATTGCTGCCTTGATGCATTGTTCAAAGTATGCGATCAGATACCGTGCATAGCCACCGAAGATTTCGTCACCCCCTTGTCCTCCCAACACCACCTTACGGTGCTGAGACGCAGATCGTGAAACCATAAATTGCGGAAACGACCCAGGGCCCGCGACAGGATAGTCGAGGTGGTAGATCACACGGCGAATATTCTTTAGAAAATCATCTGCCGTAATTGCTGTTTCGTCGAGTGAAATTGCATACTGCTCAGCCAATTGGCGGGCATAAGGGCTCTCATCGTATTCGGGGCCGAGCGGAAATTTTCCGGTAAATCCCATCAAGGGGTCGGAAACCATCCGGGCTGCCATCGCGGTGACCGCACCGGAATCAAAGCCGCCACTGATGTAGCTGCCCACGGGAACGTCGGCGCGAAGATGCAGTCGCACCGAGTCCTCAAGCAGTCGGTAGATTTGTTCCTGAAAATAATCCCCCGTGTGCTGCCAATCCAGATCGTAGTAGACCTGCCAGTAGCGATTCACCGCCAGCTGGCCGTTTCGCACCGTGAGGGAGTGTCCCGGCTGGAGTTCGTGGATATCTTGAAAAAGTGTCTTGCCGGCCAGACAAAATTGAAAAGCGAGATAGTCCTTGAGCCCTTCGATATCGGTTCGGATTTGAGGAAGAAAGGGCAATAAAGCTTTGGCCTCACTGGCGCAGTAGAGGAGATCGTCCACCACCACGTAATAAAAAGGTTTGATGCCGAATCGATCCCGGGCGCAAAACAAGGTTTGGCTTTGTTCATCCCACAGCGCGAAAGCGAACATCCCTGTAAAATGACTCACGCAGTCGGGGCCCCATTTGCGATAGGCATGCAGGATGACTTCGGTATCGGACGTGGTCGTAAAGTTCTCGGCCCCCAGTTCATTGCGGAGCTCGCGATAGTTGTAGATCTCGCCGTTGTAGCTGACCCAATTCCCGCCTTTGTCGCCCATCGGCTGGTCGCCAGTCACCAGATCAATCACACTCAACCGACGATGCCCTAGCCCCACATGCCCGCGAGGATGGCTCCAGAGCCCTTCGCCATCCGGCCCCCGATGTTGCTGGAGCTTGTTCATGACGCCCAGGGAAATTTCCAACCGCTCGGCAGGTTGCGAGGAGAGTTGCAGTGCTGCTGCGATACCACACATTGTTGGTTTTCCCTAGAGGGGAGGGCTCCGTGACGGAATCAGACGAGCATTGTGACAGGTTTGTTCTTATGCTTTGGGCCCAGCCATACTCATTGTACCAATCACTAGCCTGAGCGTAAACGAGTGCAATCTGTTTCGAGCGTTGACGGCGTCCCCGTAAGGCGAACCCGACTAGAAATGTGCGGTGCCTACCATCCGAAACAAACCTTGGTTCCCATATGACGAAGAGGTCTTTTTTGGGCTCGTTGGCAGTCGTTCCAGCATCACAGTTGTCAGTGAGTCGCGAAAATCAAAATCCCAATTACCATAATTGTCACGATGAGTCCTACCACTAAGAGTGGTAGACGACGAATAATGGCACATCGAAATTCTTGCATCACACGAGACACAACCTGATCAGAAATTTCCCCCACCATTTCATGCAAGGAGGCTTGAATCCGAGCGTTTTCTTGTCGTGCCGCAATTAGTTGTCGTTCCAAGGCATCGACCGCGGACTTATCAGTATCAGATTCGGACATGAGCAGATCCTTCGTTTGGTCGCTTACTTCGTGTTCTTCGATGACAGTCTCCAGGTGGTGTGCCCACGTTGTGTAGGTATAAGCGTTCGATCTATAGATTTCTTCGTAGGCACGATCAGCAATCTCTTGAAGATAACCGTAGTTGCGGATTGTATCTAGGACTTCCGTAAGATTGCTGAAATCTTTACGGAGCAAAAGGTAATGCTCATGAGGCCTGAGTACACCCTTGTAATCTCCCTCTACCAAAACTTGACACGACTTGGTAATGATTGCTTCAAAATGTCGTGGTGTGATTGTCCGCAACTGATAATTATCCCAATCATCGGGAAGCAAGCCACAGAATTTCTCAAACGACAGCTCCTGCTCCTCACGCAGCAGCGCATTGCATTGCGACCGTAATTCTCCCCGCCAGTCGATGGCACTGTACCCGCCTTCTGCATCTGGCACGACGCGTGCGGAAGCTAAAAAATTGAACCAGTGTTTTCCAGTAATGGTATCCGCAGGACAGGTCGAAATGTCGATGGCAAAATCTTGTTGTGCGGCGCATTTGAGGATTGCCTCAGCCAGAGATGCTTTTTGGCGGCCTGCCGATCCATAGCGGAATGACAAATTACGGGCCCGGTAAACAATGTCCATCGGCCGATCAGCCATTGGAACCAGTGATTCGGAAATGCGTTGCGCATGCATTTCGTCAATGTAACCAGGTAGGCAGGGATAGATTGACGCGTTGTGCCGCATCATTGGATAGAGTGGACCCTCCGGGCGATAGTGGACACTAAAAATAATGGATACTCCGAGCTCATCCAGCCACTCATCCAGTAGGGAGGCATAATCGCCCTCATCCTGTGGGATTGCAATTTTCAAACCGGGAAGATCTGCCAGCCAACGAAAAATTTGTTTCCAATGAAAAAACGTCTGACCGAGCGTCCGCATTCCTAAGAGGCTGTAATGAAAAATCACGACGTCAAATGAACGTCCTTGTATCTCGGCTGGTTGGGAAAGAGTAACTTTTCGACGTGCCCAGTCCGGAGGTAGGACATCACGGCAGTTGAAGTATTCAATCTGATGCTCTGTTGAACTGGCCTCAAACACCTTCAAGTGGCTGCGCATGGTTTCGCGACAAGGCACCGAATTGGGGTGTTCGTAAACTATCAGGATTCGCCGAGGTTTGCTTCCCATGTTGTTATTTCAAGCTGAAAGTGAAAGAACCCAATATGGCACCGTCTCGGAAATTCACACGGCCGCAAGGGCAGGTATCAGTCGCTCGCTGCAACCGAATCGAATTGGTACGGCTTAAAGCGATCTTCTGCTAATCGAATATAATCATCGATATGGCGTTTGTCCTCTTCCATGTTTTGCGGCCCCGCAGATTCTTGCAATGTTGGAACTGCGACTTCCAGATTTTCACAGGTGAGGTGATGCACGCCAAAAAAATCGCGGATTTGACCAAGAATTATCCCTGGGCTATTGCAGAGTTGCTAATACCCGATCTCAATGAATCGGCCTGTGGGCAATTTCTGCAGTTGTTGACAGACGGCATGCTTCGTTTCAATTTGCTTCTAAACTACATGCTACCAATAGGGCAGCTGGCTCAACTGACGGTAGTTGTGGGGGGTTGCCGAATTCCATTCCTGAGGCGAACCATGGCGGTAGCGGGACTCGAGGTCAGAGAGTGCTGCTTTTCCAATACCGCGTCGCAACCAAATAAAACATGCAGCGGGTAACCGTTCCGCGAGCGACTGGATGCGGAAACAATTCCAGGCATTCTTGATGAGGCTCGGTGTTCCGGTCATGGCATGAATACCGGTCAGGGTGGCGATCAAATGCGATACCTGTTCGGGAAATATCGCGCAACTGTTGGTCTGTGATGGATGCTTCCCACCAAACCAGTGCCGCAATATCAGCGATGCCTCGGAGGGTGATAGCGCGCCGGTCGTTTTGCCATACGCGCTGGAATATTTGAGAGGTCGTACTGAAGCCAGAGCCGAATCCAGCAGGCCTCCTAGAATTGGTGTTGCCGAAAAATGCTCATTTACCAAGTTGGGAAAATAGAAAATATCGAAGTGGTTGATCAGCCATTGGTACAACAGTGTGCTACCCGCTCGCGGAGAAGCCAGTACGAAGACTGTCGGTGTGTTAGCGGTCGCACCCGGTACGGCATATTTTGAAAATAACAGCTTTTCAAGTTCTAAATGGATCGGATCAGGATTCATTGCCGTTGTTCGCTGTCTGATTTGTCAGTCAACCGTTGCACTGCGGTTTCCAGCCGAGGATAGATTGTTTCAAAGTAGAGATCATGGCCTTTTTGACTCAGATGGAGACCGTCCGGTTCCGGTAGCAAAAGTTCTACTAATCGTGTCTTATCATCGCCCACATATTCCCTGAAGACCTTTTCCACATCATTCAGTTGCGTAGGGGCACCGCACGTTGCCGCGACCTCACGAATAAGATCGTTGTATTTCCGATTAATTTCTTAGTAGGTGATATCAGTGTAAGGTATCGTTTCGCAATCGCGGGAGGTCGGATGATTTGTATTCAAGAAAACGGTGTCCGTTCCGAAATGGTAAGCGCGCTCTATAATTTCACGTAAGTTGGCGGCGAACGCCTCAGGTCCTACCCGTGGGAGCCCACGATCATTGCGCCAGTAGTTGCAGTCATTCATGCCAAATTGGACCAGCAAGAGGGCGACCTGATGTGATTGAATCTCATAGCCGATATGTTCCAGTGCCTGGCGCGTGGTGCGACCATTTGCCGAAGAATTACTGACAACTATTGGCCGTTGCATTTCAATGCTGAGTTGGCAAAGCTGCTCTGAAATTTTTACTACCCAACCACTATGAATCGATATGTATTGTCCGACACAGATCGAATCTCCAAAGAATGTGACACGAATAGGTTTCACGACAAATCTCTTTCTCCGCGAAATGTAATCATTGCAACTTGGCGGTCGTTGGCAAACGGACTGGGACGGGGTTTGAGTAACAAGTCCAGGTCTGGGTCCACGATACACGAACGGTACTTGTTCAGCACCTGTTTCAGTTGGGCACCATTCCAGGTTAACACATGTAGGATCTCATCTGCATCAATACGTTGTGTGCGATACCAGTGGTATCTGTGAAAGTAGGTTGCGGTTAGCCGAAGTTCACTGCAGCGAGGCAAATAGGTGTTAAGGAAAAGCTCCAACCGCTGATCAACGTTAGGGAATATGTCATTGGCAATGACGATCTGATAAGGATCGTCGGCAGGGTGCTGCTGCCAGTCTTCACAAATCCAGAATGGTTTCCCCAAGTCCTCCTCGAGTTGACGAATCTGCAGGGTATCGGTATGTGCGCCCACATCGAGTGTCCAATAATCGTGCTGCTCGACCAAAATTCGCGTTAGCGCCGTATAACCACCACCGACATCCAGTACGCGCTGCTTTTGCTGGGATGGCTCTAGTAAATCGTGATATACCGCATCAAAAATCATCCGTTTCGCACTGGACTCAACCAGCCATTTATGCGTATCGATGTCGGTATCGAGTGTGCGCGCTATCTGTGGCAACCGAGCTGCAATTTTATCTGTTTGCAGGTATTGTTGCTGTCGCTCTGTGTCAAATAAAAACATGCTGATCGGAGAGTTCAAATGTTACGCGACCATCAAGGATGCCATAAATTTCGTGGGGGTTTTGAATAACAATTTTGTAACACTTGTAATAACCCAATAGCGGATTGTTCATGTGTCCTTCAGAAACGGAGAAGGTAATCAGGTACGTTCCACTGCGAAGCCACAATGGCTCAGTTGCAATTCGCAATCGTTTTTTTCCGCTCGCCAAGTCCCAATTGTATCCTTCCAGATCTGAGTGATGTGAGACAACAAGCGTTTCATCGGTGTTGGCGAAGAGGTGGAAATTAAATATTGGCTGCTGTATCGGTCGCTGAAATTCAAAGTCAATTTCTACTTCCAGTCGCTCGCCAACACGCATCGCCTCAGGATAGCGAACTTCAAGTACGTCCACGCAGTCGTCATGAGCAAGGACCTGCCCGCCTGTTTCTGCATTGGCATTCACGTGTGTTTCGTAGGCGTCGACCACTTCCAATGCAGATCCGGTCTGTTTCACCTCGCTATTATCAATCCAGAGGGCTTCATCGCAAAGAAATTTGACGTTTTTCATCGCGTGGGTCACAAGGACAACTGTTCCGCCTGCCGATCTGAACTCGAGTAATTTGCGAACACATTTCTGGCTGAATGCAAGATCGCCGACGGCCAAAACTTCGTCGATCAGTAGCAGGTTAACAGGAGCGTGTACTGCAATGGCAAAACCCAAGCGAACATACATGCCGCTTGAATAGTTGCGTACCGGTCCATCGATGAAGTTGCCAATTTCTGCGAATTCAACAATCGCATCAAAGTGACGGATGATCTCCTGGCGACTCATGCCGAGAATCATTCCGTTGATGAAAATGTTTTCCCGGCCTGTGAGTAGCGGATGAAAGCCGGCGCCAATTTCAATCAGCGATCCTGTACGGCATTGCACCGTTAACGTTCCCAGATCAGGTTGTACAATACCGGCTAGCAGTTTGAGCAGCGTTGTCTTGCCCGATCCGTTACGACCTATCACGCCGAGTGAGCGCCCCGGTTGCAACTGGAACGTGGCATCTCGCAGTGCCCAGAATTCATGTTGTCGCAAACGATCCGGTTTTGTTGAGACCCCGATAAAATCACGTGCGATATCCCCCAAGCCGTACAGCATGGAACGGCGCAAGGTTCGACAATATTTTTTGCCTAGTTTTGTAACATCGAGTACCGGATCTTTCATCGGTCTATATTCTTTCCGCCAATCGACGCTGAGCTATGAAAAAAAAACGCCAAGCGACCAGCAGAAATACCAGGATCCCCAAAGTGACGAACCAGTATCCGGGCGGGGCCGATAAGGAACCGAGTAGAATGTTGCGCGACGTTTCTGCAATATGGGTGATTGGATTAAATGTATTGAGTTTTCCCAGCAAACTGTCGTGCGGAATGGGATACAAGATGGGACT
>JAUWIQ010000259.1 GCA_030605285.1 Planctomycetota bacterium | reverse complement strand
GGGGGCCGCGTGGTAATCCTGGGACCGACCGGTCGTAACTTTGCTGCGGGCATGAGCGGCGGGATTGCCTACGTCTGGGATCCCGAGGGCGATTTTCTGGGGAACTGTAACCTGGGCATGGTGGAACTCGAACAGGTGATTGAAGCAGAGGATGTGGCGGAGCTGCGCGAGCTGATCGCGCGGCACGCCAAGTGGACCGACTCGGCGGTTGCGGAAGCGTTGCTGGGTCGGTGGGACGAGGCATTATCCGAATTCATCCAGGTAATGCCGACCGATTACAAGCGCGTGTTGCTTGCACAGCGCGAGCGGCAGAAGTCGCGCGAGCAACAACAGCCAACCTGAAATGTGGAAGCGAATGCGGAGGCCGGACGGGATTCTCCGCATCGCATGTCGAGCCATAGCAGAAGAGACTGATGGGAAAACTAACCGGCTTTAAGGAGTTTCCACGCGAGGTAGTCCCCTACCGCGATCCGCTTGCGCGCCTGGAAGATTTTGAAGAGATTTTTACCGTTCCGGTCGTGGAACATCTCGCCAGGCAGGGAGCCCGCTGCATGGACTGCGGAGTGCCCTTTTGCCAATCGACCTCGGGATGTCCGATCGACAACCTGATTCCCGAGTGGAATGATCTGGTCTACAAGGGCCGCTGGCAAGATGCCCTGGAGCGACTGCACAAGACCAACAATTTCCCGGAATTCACGGGTCGCACCTGCCCCGCACCCTGTGAAGGGGCCTGCGTGTTGGGGATCACCGATCCACCGGTAACGATCAAGAATATTGAAAACGCGATCATCGATCGGGGTTTCGCCGAGGGCTGGGTCCAGCCCCAGCCACCCGCGTCGAGGACGGGCAAACGCGTTGCGGTGGTCGGCTCGGGACCGGCAGGCCTCGCGGCCGCCGCCCAATTGAACCAGGTGGGTCACGAGGTGACCGTCTTCGAGCGGTCCGATCGCATTGGTGGGCTCTTAATGTATGGCATTCCCAACATGAAGCTCGATAAAGGAGTGGTCTCCCGCCGCGTCGATCTGCTCCGAGAGGAAGGCGTGCAGTTTGTCACCTCGGCGCACGTGGGTCGCTGCGAAGAGTTTCCTGCGGGGCACGTGAACCAGATCATGGAGGAGCGGGGCTGCGCGATTGAGTATCTCGATCCGGCAACGCTGCTGCAGCAATACGATGCCTTGCTGCTCGCAACCGGCGCTACGCGGCCCTTTGATCCGATGGCAAAATGCCCCGGCAGGGAGCTGGCGGGAATCCATCTGGCGATGGATTTTCTCACGCGGAACACCAAGAGCCTGCTCGATTCCAAACTGGCCGACGCGGCGTACCTTTCGGCAACCGATAAAAATGTAATCGTGATCGGTGGCGGAGATACCGGGGCGGACTGCATCGGCACCTCCTTGCGGCACGGTTGTCGGAGTATGGTCAATTTTGAACTGCTCGATCGCCCCCCGGCCGAACGGGCCGCTGGCAACCCCTGGCCGGAATGGCCGCGCGTGTTTCGGGTCGACTACTCCCATGCGGAAACCGATGCCCGCTTCGGCGCCGACCCGAGGCAGTACCACGTACTCACCCAAGCCTTCCTGGATGACGGTCAGGGCCACGTCTGCGGGGTGCGGACAGTCGAGGTCGATTGGAGTACGCCGGGCGCGCGGGCTCCGTTCAGTGAAGTGGCCGGAAGCGAAAAGGATTGGCCGGCCGAGTTGGTACTCTTTGCCACCGGGTTCGTGGGGCCCGAAAAGACCGTGGGCGAGATGTTGGGCCTGGAAATGCAAAATCCCCGCGGCAATTGGGAAACGTTTGCTGCGGAGCACGGCAGTTTTGCGACCAACATCGAAGGGGTGTTTGCGGCCGGGGACTGCCGTCGCGGTCAGTCGCTCGTGGTCTGGGCGATCAACGAGGGTCGTGTGGCGGCGCGGGCCGTGGATGCGTTTCTGATGGGCAGGAGTGAACTGCCCGCCCCGGGGCGCAGCGGTTAGCCGAATCGCGGGGCGGCGAGCGGAAACGCGGTAATTGCGCCGTAAGGGCCCCGACTTGACCCGCCGCTTCGGGTCGTTATGATCCGGTGAAATTGCGTGCCACCCGCGTTTTCTTTATGTCCCTTTTTCGCTGGATACCGATGCGATTGAATTGCACCCGCCCGTCGCTTTGCTGCCCGATATTTTTAGCGCTGGCACTTTTTGCTTCTCTTGGAAGTCCGGCGAATGGAAGTCCGGCGAATGGAAGTCCGGCGAAAGCAGCCGAAGTGGAAATCGTATCGCCTGCGGAGGGCCAAGTCGCTTGGCTCGCGGACTATGCTGCTGCCCGAGCGCGGGCGATCGACGCGCGAAAAATGCTGCTCGTTTATTTTCAGGACAAGGCGGAGAATCCTCGCACGGTACAGTTTGAGCGACAGACGCTGCCGGATGTCGAATTGCAGCGACTCTGTCGGAGCTACATTCTGGTCCGCTTACCCCTCGATGCGGAGATTCGGGTGGCGGGGCAGTCGCTGCGACTGCTCGAGGACGCGTCGTTTGCGACGCTTGGCGGCCAACCCGGATTGGCGGTCATCGATTTTCAGCACCGCGAGTCGCCGTCTTACGAACATCTGGTGGGCTGCCTGCCTTTCGAGTCGCCGGTCTACTATGCGCCAGCTTACGAGAGCAAAAAGTCGGTCACGGTGTTTCTGAGTCTGTTTTTGAGCCTGCCCACGGGGTCGCTCACCCAGCGGATGATGATTTACGCGGTGCGGATGCATCCGGAACGGCCCGCGAGTACAAGCGGTCGATCCGATCGGATTTTGATGACCGCTTGCGGTGCGCATGCCCAGCATCAGGCGGACCTCGGCCTCCAGGGCCCTCACCGCTGGGAGTCCCGCTTTGCCGAGATCTGGCGCAAGACGGGCGGGATCGCGCCGACCGAGGTCTGCGCCGAGAGTTGGCCGGACAAAAACCTGCTCGCCGCCTGTCTGGACTGCGTCGATGCCTGGCATCATTCTGCGGGCCACTGGAAAGCGGTTTGCAGTCCGCAGGTAGCGTTCGGATACGACATCCGGCGGGGCAAGAATGGAATCTGGTACGCCACCGGTATTTTTGGCGGCTGAGCGTTGCTGCCGACCCTCCCTCTGCCTCGGACGAACTGTCCGCCTCGGGCGAATTTTTGTCCATTTTTTTTGTGACGTTCTGTGGGGCTCCGGCAACTAACGATAGTGACGCACCCGGATGGAACTTGGGAGGGTGCTACGAATTCTGACAATGAGTTTGGAGACTCCGATGAGCGCGATTTTAACGAGCATGCTGGTCTTTGCCACACTGCTGGCCGTCGATCTGCTGACGGCACCGCGTTGCTGCTAATTCGTTTCCCCCCAGCTGCGGTTCGCCCCGGGGAAACACCGCATTCTTTCGGGCGGGTAGCCCGCGCAGCGGACACAACCGATTGGCTTGCTGCCGATTGACGAAACACCGCAAAGTACCCATAATTCTCGGTGTGTTCCGGCTCAGAATTGGGGCTGGATTGTTCCGACCGTGCGCTGTCTTAACCGGAGGAAGATTCATGGAAGCCATGTCTTGCGATCTGCTCGTGGGGAAGAAATGTCTGCCTTGCGAAGGGGGCGTCGATCCCTATACCCGGGAACAATCCGAAGCGCAACTCGAGCTGCTCGAGGGCTGGTACTTGTCCCACGATGGCCAACGTATTCGCAAGGACTGGGTCGTGAAAAATTTTCTTGCCGGGATGAAGTTTTTTAATGAGGTTGCTGAGATTGCCGAAGCAGATGGTCACCATCCCGATCTGCACATCGAGGGTTACCGGAACGTGTCGGTGGAACTTTGGACACACGCCATTGGCGGGCTCTCAGAAAACGATTTTATTCTTGCTGCAAAAGTCGATCAGGTTCCGCCGGCAGTTGCGGGCTAATCGCTGCAACTGCAACAAATGCGGGTTTTTTTCGCCTTGATTCTGCGCACGGCGAGCTCCTGGGTGACGAACAGTTTGCCGCCTATTAGCCTAGATATACAAAAGGTTTATGTCTTTTGTGCCGCTCCGGGTCGCAGGGGCTATGTTCGGAACAGGCTGCCTTCATTGGTGCATGGGCGCCGATCGGGTAGCTCGCGACCGATATAAATTGCACGCGGGACAAACCGATCTGGAGAGGTAGCCCTCACCGCCGGAATCTGCAATGGCGGGGAG
>JAUWIQ010000473.1 GCA_030605285.1 Planctomycetota bacterium | reverse complement strand
GTGTAATGAAAAACTGAGAGCCGTTGGTATTCGGACCGGCATTGGCCATAGAAAGAGTACCCGGGCTATCGTGTTTCAGGGAGTCATCGAATTCGTCTTCAAACGTGTAACCCGGTCCTCCAGTTCCCGTACCCTGCGGACAACCGGTCTGGATCATAAATTTGTCGATCACGCGATGGAATGCCAAGCCATTATAAAATCCGTCTCCTGCCAATTTTTCAAAATTAGCAACCGTCTTAGGCGTGCGATCATCGTGCAATTGGAGTCGAATCGTCCCCTTGCTGGTTTCAATCGTGGCAACTTTCATCAGTTTCCTCATGTTTCATAAAATTGTTTCTAAAGAGATACACTCCGCTTAGAGAGTGGGCCGATCACTTTAACAAATCAATCGGGCTCTGTCGCCTTCCCCCTGAGCGATCGACAGGCTCTGCCCACCGTGGTTTACTCAACGGAGCGCTGCATCTCCTCTTAAGGGGACGGCTCTGGGGCTTGGCGCGCGGTCTCGAGAGCATCGAACTGCCAGGCTCGGGGAAGATGCCACTTCTGCAGTTGCTCTAAATCCATCCGCTCGAACTTGATGGTCGCCTCGAGATTTCGCGCGAACAGGCGGCTTGCACGATGAGCGCGAACAGGGTCCGCTTCGGCATCGCTGGCCGCACGCCGCGAGGCATCTTCCGCCAGATACCGATATCCGAGTCGCGCCCGCTCGGCCTGGGGCCACCACTCGGCGCGGTCCGCCCCGGCAAGTCGCATTCGCCAGGCTGCGTAGTAACTGGTGGCCGCCAGTTCGTTACGTATCCGCGTCTCTATCGCGACGAGCTGAACTGGCTCTGCCTCGAGGTTTACCAGCAATTGCACGAGTCGCTGTTGCCCTCTCACGATCTGCCCCGCACGAATCATCGCCCCCGCTTCTGCGAGTGCAAGCTCGTACCGCGGACCGACCGATTCTGCAGGCAACGCCTCCCGAGCCTGAGCATAACTCGACTCCACCACGCTCCAATCGGCGGTCTTGGTGGCCTGTGTCGCCCTCCGTAAATGGGCTCCCGCACGATCGGCTTGCAAATAATATTGTCCTGGACCAAAGTGCAGCACCAGCACCACAACGGGAAGGATCAACCAGAAAATTAGAAACGTTTGTCGCATCATTTTTTGTTTTGTTTCATGGGCCGACGATGAGTTGCAAAACAAACATTCTCAATCCAAGTCGATCTACTGGGATTTCGATTTTCCATCACTGCCCCGACTCCCGCGCCCTGCCCGAGGTGATTCGCCCTAGCAGGATCCAGACCAGCGGGATCATCCAGAGTGTGACCACAATGACAAGTAGTAATGTATAGCGAATTGGCTGAAAATCATCCTGCGGCTGAAGATCCCACAGGCCGCCATCATACTTCGCATCCAACAGTTCCCGGATCACCAACGGCAAAGTGTGTAAATTGTCAACTCTCTGGCCGTCCGCGCTTACAAGGTACTCGCGCAAATCGTACGTACCCGCACGATCCGCAACATACCGCAATTCATAAACAGAGAACTCGCCCTCTGTGCCTACCTCGGCAATTTGGATTTGCAAAGGCTCATCCTCGACGGGCGGGCGAACCTTCAAACCATGCTGTTGATAACGCAGGTAGTAGACTCCGCCACGGCCGATGGTGGTCATCAAATCGGAACGGGAATCCGCTGCGGGCACATCGATCGCACACTGGCCTTGCGGGACAAGGCACAGGAGACTCAGCCCCACCAGCAACCCTACCGCACTCCTGCGATATCGGAAGCCGCATACCATCTCGACTTTTGCTGCCATGGTGGCACCACCCCCAGACCAGGATTCGAACAAATGAGCCATGGAATCTCGCTTGTTTATTGTGGCCGAGCAATTTCATTGCCACAACCCGCGCGCCACTCGACCGCCCTCTCCGCAAGGGGAGCCAAATCAGACGGCAAACTATACGCCGAGCGACTGAAACGCTATTCTTCATTGCCCACTTGTTCTGAATTGCTTTTTGATTGTGGCCCCAAACCTCTGAGGTTTGATTGTTTTATGAAAACTCTCTTATTGCTCCGCCACGCCAAATCAAGCTGGAAGGAAGCGCAGCTTGCGGACCATGATCGGCCACTCAATAAGCGCGGTCGCCACGATGCGCCTCGCATCGGCAATTTGATCGAGCGCAAGAACCTCAACCCTAATTTGATTGTGAGCTCGACCGCACTGCGGGCCCGCAGCACCGCCCAGGTGGTTGCCGAATCCTGCGCTCATGCGGAACCAATCCACGAAATTCGAGATTTGTACCTTGCAGGGCCGCAAACCTACATTGAGACGGCACGCTGTTTTCCAAACCAGTTCGAGCGGGTACTGATGGTGGGACACAATCCGGGAATTTCCCAGTTGCTTTGGCGACTGACGGGTAGCGACGAAGACTTTCCCACCGCAGCGCTGGCCCATATTGAAATACCGATTGATGCCTGGGGCAATCTGGATGAAACCAGCCGCGGTCGCCTGATCCAATTCTGGCGGCCGCGCGAATTGTAACGAGGCCGGTAAGATATCAACGCGGACTGCCGGCAAAGGAACGGAGCAGATCGGCCGCCGCGCGAACACCCATTTCTTCCCCGGCCTCTGACATGGCCTCATCGAGTTGGCCACCCTCACGCTGCAACGACAACTGGG
>JAUWIQ010000010.1 GCA_030605285.1 Planctomycetota bacterium | reverse complement strand
TGCGACGGCCTAGCGGCTGTCCTTCTGCCGAACACATAAATCGAGAACCTAATGACACATCGACAGGGTGGTGAATAATCGTCTGGATCAGTTTGTCAATATCTCCAACGCTATGCTGTCCATCCGCATCAAAGGTCACAAGGATCTCGGCTCCACGATGGATGGCGAACTCAATTCCGGTTCGCAGCTCAGCGCCTTGGCCACGATTAAGCAGGTGTTGCAACCTGAAAACAGGATATCGGGTTGCTATGCGGACCGTATCGTCTGTCGATCCATCATCCACGAGAACCACATTCGTATAGTGGTGGCAAAGTGGCGTAAGCGTTGTGGCAAGGGCTGCCGCTTCGTTGAATGCCGGCACGATAATCCAGATGTCGCGATCACTAGCCATGGAAAATAAAACCCCATTGCAGTCACCCACTTTAAGCTATCATCCCCATATTATAGGAGATGTGATCTCTTTACGCGACATTTTGTGTTGCGGTTACTGGCTCATCGCATTTACGTTTGGGTTGAAAAAGTTTGCCCGCGGGTCCAATCAATAGGGACGGGAGAAACAGTAAGTCGCCGACAAGCGCTGCCGCGAGCAACAGGAACATCAACAGGCCAAACTGGGAGACTGGTTGAAACGAGCTCAGGCCAAAGACAACAAGCCCCAAACCAGCAATCAAGGTTGTCTGCGTCATTGCGAGGGCACATCGCTGGTAACTGTACAACACGGCCTCGTTACGGTTCAGATTATTCTGCATGCCTCGGCGGAACCAGGTCAGGAAATGGACCGTGTCGTCCACGGCGATGCCCAAGGCAACGCTCGCGGTCATCATCGATCCGATATCGACAATCCGATCCGTCCAGCCCATCCAGCCGAAAATTACGGCCGCCGGGAAGATGTTGGGCAGCATGGTGACCAGGCCGGCAGCAGGATTTCTGAACCAGATAATCATCATGACCGCAATCAGCAGGAACGCATAGAAAAAGCTTTTAAACAGGCCCCGCAGCAATTCTCGCTGGGCGATGTGAAACAGCGGCACCATTCCAGTGTATTGGATATCGACACCAGTCGTGTCATCGGTGGCCTGGCGCATATCGTTTTCAAATTTCTTTTGTCCATTAGCCAATTCCGCTTCATACTTCTGCATCACGCGCTGGAGGCAGCCTGCCCGATCTTCACTTTCTTCACACGCCTCGCGTTCGTTCGCGGAATCCGTATCGATCCGTCGCTTGATTTTATCAAAACGCTCAAGTGCTTTTTTTCGCTTTTCCGCACGAAGCTTTCCACGTTTATCAAGGTAGGTATCCAAATGCTTCTCGATTTCCGCAATCACCTCATCGTAATCATCGTCCGTGGGGCGTATCCGAGTACTGATTCGCCAGAGGTCTTTGCCGACCTGCGGTTCCAACTCGGTCCCCTCGGTTGCAATCTCGCTGTTGACGTTCTCAGCGGTCGATGGCAATACGGGAAGTGGCGCAGGCTGTTTGTCGGAACCCTCATAACTGTAATAATGAACCTTTTCATAGGCATCACGATTTGCAGCAAGCCGCTTGTTCATTACGTAACGGGTGTAATGGCTATTGTCCAATTCCGGTGCAAACGTGACCGCAGAAATGGCAGTCCCTACATACTCGGCCTGCTTCTTGAGAAGTTCTTTCTCGATCGCTTCTACCAACTGCATCTGGCTCAGCGTGGTGAGGGACGAATGTTTGCGGTCGAATTTCACGATAATCTCAAGCGGAATCTGATTTCCAAATCGTTCGGAGTTCGCCAGCCATTGGTAGTCGCTAATTAGGCGATGGTCTGGGTCGAAAAATCGTGCGGGCTTTACGGAGGTGTTGATGTAGAGCGCTCCCCAGCCGAAGAATCCCAGCCCGATCAGGCAGGAGATCGAGATGAGCCCGTAATGTGCGATAACGTATTGGCCCAGGAACTGCACAAAGCGATCGAATTTGTGTATTGGCGCGGTCTCCGGGTGAAGATGGCTTTCGTTCTTTTTCTTTCTAGAAAATTTCTGGGCCAGTACCAGCAGCGCCGGGAGCAGCAGGAATAAGACGCCCAAACTGGCGAGAATTCCAATTGCTGAATACTTGCCAAAATCTTTGACTGGCACAATTTTACTCACCGAGAGCGATGCCAGGCCGATTGCCGTGGTACCGGCTGCCAGTGTGCAGGGCAGCCAGCCGCGCTGTATCGCTGAGAGTGGTGCGCCCGCCAGGCCGGATTCCTGGATGGCATCGCGGTAATAATTTACCAGATGGACGCCCGCAGAAAGGGCCAGTACATAAATGAGTACGGGCATCACGACCAGGACAAGATTGACTCGCCCGCCCAGCGCTGGAACCAAGGACTGGGCAAGAACTGCGGAAAATAATGCAGCGACAAAAATCACGACTACAAGCTTAATGTTGCGCAGACTGAAAATGGCACAAGCCAGAGCGATCAGCATGGAGTAGCCAACTAACGAGTCGGTTGCTCTTTGACTTTCAACATCGACGGCGGCATTGGTAACGGCATCTCCCGCCATATGGATTTCGTCGGCCGGGATTTTAACCTCTTTCTTGAGAATGTCGTTGAGTACCGCAACAGCTGCACGCCGGTTATCATCCCCTTTTTCTGTAAGTTCGACGATCGCCGCGCTTGCCTTGCCATCCTGACCAATAATGATGGATTTGAGACGGTTTTTCGCAACCTTTTTACTCAGTTCGAAAGGCTTTGCCTGAAGTTTTGCGAGTAGCTCAGGGCCAGTTGTGACCTGTGCAAAAAAGGCCTCACCGTGAGGGTCGCGATATTCACGAGCGAGTTCTGCAAACTGCTTGAGTCTGGGATCATCAAGCGTACAACCTTTCCAACTGATGATGGCATACTCGTCGGTGCCGAAGTGTCGGCGAAAGTAGTCATAAATCTTGGTTTCGTCCAGATCCTTGGGTAACCATTGCTTGATGTTGTTGTTGTTGGTCTCCTCAGATTTGATGACGCCATAAACGACTGCCGGGAGGGAGATTACGAAGACCAGAAGGATCCAGCCGTAATAGCGGTCGTAGAAGGTTGAGCGGGCTGGTTCCGTCATGCCACTTTTTCTTCTTGCGGCCAATTCAAGGTGGGATGCCACATTGTGCAGAATGTGGCCTGTTACGGAATGGGAAACTGGGATGTCTGGGGGCGGAAAAACGCACCTCTTTCAATACCACACAGGGTTCCGCCACCAACCTAGGGCATCATACCACTGGGGCCTACCCATTGGGCAGGCGGGCTGGATAAGCTCTGCGGAATAAGTTGACGACTAGTCAAAACATTCCGATTTCTGGCAGTCCGCAGCCCTTGCAGCGGGCACCGGTTATCCGACTCACGTTGGTGCGGGGTACACTAAAACGCTTATTTTTAAGCAGTCTTTCGGTTGAATCGCCTCGGCAGACAGTGTATGCTGACGTGGTGGAAAGTTTGGTGACTTAGGAGGTTACCTCACCACAGATTTGATTTTTCCGGTTTTTGTTTCATGGAGTGATGACTGACGGGTAGGCACGCTAGGACGCGTGGCATGGATCGTGGCATTTACCCGCTTTTGGTGAAAATGCGCTGATTTTGAAAATCCTGTCACGATGGCCCCGATTACACCATGAAATTTGCTTTTGTTGTGCATCCTCTCTCTGAGGAGAGCAAGGCCCTCTTTCAGATGGATGATGGCGGTGAACTGCTGTCACACTGGGAGAAGGGAAATCTTCTCGAAATCTGTAATTTCGTGCAGGGCACGATGGCCGAGGGAATTGCGTTTGGAGGCCAGTCAGCTGCCGCGGGCCCGACAGTCCTGGATCGGTTCCAGCAACTTGAAACACCCGCCGGCAAGTCTGCCGAGGGTCGGGTGTACGAAATCCCTTGTACAGCGCGCGAGATTTTGCAGGATCCTGCGCTGGCAATCCAGCACACCTTAACCGCAGTCCGGATGGCCGCCGATTGGGGAGCAGGTATCGTGGGTCTCGGTTCGTTGACGAGTGTCGTCGGTGGCCACGGCAAATATATTGCTGAAAACAGTCCTATCCCGGTGACAACGGGAAACAGCCTCACGGTTTATGCAGCAATCAGAAATCTCTATCAGGCTTGTAGTGAACTCGATATCGATATTCGTCGGGAAACCGTGACGGTTGTCGGGATTCCAGGCAGTATTGCCACAGCGGTCGCCCGCTTACTGACTCCCGAAGTGGGACGTTTGGTCTTGGTTGCTCGTCGGCAGTCGCCAAGAGCGGTGCGCATTGCCAAGGAGCTTCAGGGTGATTTGGTATTGGACATTCCGAGCGCCCTGTCCCAGTCGCAACTTATTCTATCGGCAACCTCCTCGGGGAACTGTATTAAACAGGAAATGCTTCAATCCGGAAGTATTGTGATTGACGTTGGTGTGCCCACGGATGTCACTCGCGCCGTCAGGCATCGCGACAATGTCTTGATTGTTGCCGGTGGAGTGGTTGATGTTCCAAAACCATTCCTGAGCAAATCGATGCTGCTTGGATTCCATTTTGGTCTGGTGCCGGGCTGTCTTGCTGAGACGATTAATCTGGCTCTGGAAGACCGTGCCGAGTGTTTTTCGTTGGGACGGGATCTCGGTATTGAACGTATCAATGAAATCGGGGCAATTGCCCAGGAAAACGGTTTTACATTCAGCCAACTATCTTCCTTTGGTCGTCCTGTTGAACAGTCGATGTGGGCCAGTATGACCAAGGTCATTCGGCGACAGCGTAGTGAAGAAAGAAGTAGCGAAAACGGTGAAGCAATCCAGAAAACGACGGATCCTTGCTTGGACGGTTCCTTTCATAGCGACCTGCCCCAACACAACGGAAATGGGAACGGAAACGGAAAACATGTGAGTGGTCGGCGGGCGACGAAGAAAAATGGGGATACGAGGCAACTTCATTCTGGCCTCGAGAGCGACCCAAGTCACGCTGTTTGCGGTGATCATAAAAAGAATGGGACCCACGTGGATGCCGCGAATCGCAGAGCTCGGACGCTCTTTCATCGCTACATCAATCCGGTGCTGGTCAGCCTTGCGGAACAGGGTGGCCTGAATAAAACATTTGTGCGCGGAGATGGAGTGATCGTCTCGGATTCCGAGGGCAATCATTATCTTGACTTTGTCTCCGGTTTTGGAGCCTTGAACCTGGGGCACAATCACCCGCGCGTGGTCGGTGCGGTTCGGGAGGCACTTTCCCGACAGGTGCCCGGTTTCTGTCAATCCGCAGTCAATCCACATGCCGCGGCACTGGCTGAGCGGTTAGTGTCGGTTTCACCGGCAGGCCTTGAAATGGTCTTTTTCTGTAACAGTGGTACCGAAGCGGTCGAAGCGGCGCTCAAACTGGCGCGGGTAGCGACAGGACGGACGGGAATCGTTTATTGCCACGGATCATTCCACGGCAAGTCGATTGGCGCGTTGTCGGTCACAGGAAACCGGTCGTATCAGCGACCCTTTGAGCCCTTGCTGCCTGATTGTCATGCCGTCCCTTACGGAAACCTGGAGGCCCTCGAGCGGGTCTTGGCTTCGCAAAATATGGCCGCCCTGATCGTGGAACCGATCCAGGGTGAGGCAGGAATGATTATGCCTCCAGTGGGGTATCTTGCGGAGGTCGAAAGACTTTGCCGGAACACCGGAACTCTGCTGATTGCCGACGAGGTGCAGACGGGCATGGGACGCACCGGAACGATGTTTGCCAGTGAACAGGCGGCCATCGAACCGGATATTATGACCGTCGCTAAAAGTCTCAGTGGTGGCTTGGTGCCGATTGGGGCCATGCTTGCACGCCGTGACCTATGGATGAAAGCCTACGGTACCGTGGATCGGTTTGCCTTACATACCTCGACATTTGGTGGAGGCAGTCTGGCCTGCGTGGCCGGTCTGGCAACTGTAGATACTCTCATCGAGGAACATTTGCCGGAGAATGCGGCGCAACGCGGTTTCCAGTTACTTGAGGGTTTGAACAAACTAAAGCAGCGCATGCCAGATTACTTCTGTGCTGTTCGCGGACAGGGCCTGATGATCGGCGTTGAACTCACGCCACTCACAGAATCAGTCGTCACACATCTTAAGCGCACGGACTCCTCGGGGATGGTTCAATATTTGATGTCCGGTGTGGATGAGATGATCCGCAGCTTCCCAACCGTTTTTCAGATGCAGATTCTACTGGAGCACTATCATATTTACTCGCAAATTGCCCGCTCCAATCCGTTGGTCCTCAGGATTCAGCCACCCCTGACGATTGATGAGGCAAAGACGGATCATTTTCTCAGTTCCTTTGGTCGCACCTGTACGCTCGGCCAGAAGGTCGAGGGTCTGTTCGACGAGGTAATCACGCGCTCGATTTCAGGCCAGCATAAATCGACGCGGGCGGCCGAGGCGGATCGCAATGCAATTCAGAATGGCGGTCCTCAGATCTCTACGGCTCCGGCAGAGATTGATGAGCAGTTTAGCTCGTGAATTCGGCTGCTCGTCTTATTCGCTCTCGCCCGACTATCTTTTCGGTTTTTGAGAAAATTCTTTAGCTGCCGCTTTGAGTGAGGTGGTGCCGATATTTTCTTTGTCTCTCATTGTTTTCGTAATCTCTGCGGTGGGCGTTCTTTGGGAGTGCTCAACGAAAATATCTGCCGATCCCAGGGCGAAATCTTTTTGGCCTTCGATGTAGACCCGCACGTGACAGAGACCGGTAACACCAGGTGGCAGTTGCAGGCGAATTTCCAGTGGACCCTTGGCGACCCCAGGCATGGCGCCATCAAGTTGCTGATTATTGGCCTCTAAATAGGCGTTTTGAAATTCGCGCAGGGCTTTGTCGCGAGGATCATAGCGCAGTCTTTCGGGAGGTTCGTTCCGCAATTGTCCCCGACGTACGATCAATTCGATCTTTGCTTGTCCCGCGAGGGGTATCTCGAGTTGGATCGGGACCTCGGAGCCTTCGCGAACAATTCTTTCCACGGTAATCGGTATCTCCCGAGGATATTTTATTTCCAGGAGCGGATCGCCGAGGAGATTAAAAATCTGAAGATGTTCATGTCGTTGGTCGTATAAGTCCTCTGCGGACTCGCCAAACAGCCTTCCCAGAAAATCGATCAGTCCACGCTGACCGTTTTGCGATTGATCATCAATCATCCGTACTTTAGCCCGCATAAAAATGCGACCAAGAGTCTTTGTGCGCTGCTGGAAACATTCGTCCATCATTGCTTCAGCGAGTGTTGCCATCGCATAGGGCATGGTGGTGCGCGAGCCTCCCAGGACGGCAACCGGCCCACCCTTGCTGCGAATCAATTCTTCGGCAAGGCAATCTTTCGGGCCGTCAAAAGCGGCGCTGTAACAACTGAAGAGGAGGGCAATTGGGGCACCCGCTCGGCATTCGATTCGATTGGCGTCGTCTGCGGTTAAGATAGGGAAATGGGCCCCCGGGACATGAAGCTGATCCAAGGCCTGCGGTTGTCCGTGACCGAGATAGATCCAGAACAGACAGCCTTCATTCATGCGCGCCATGACAGTCTCGCGGAAGCGGCGCGGATCCGGACAGTAGGGACTTTTCCAACTGGCTCGGGTCATGCTGACTCGATAATCCGCTGGAATGCCGGCGATCAGAAATAATTTTGTGGTGTTCTCGATCATTGTATCGATCAAACCGCCAAAACCACCGAGACCGGCAATCAGATTGATCCGGCTGCGCCAGAGCGAGAAATCGCCGCTTGATTCGTACCTCACAATTCGCTCAATCAAGTCTTGCAGTTCGCCGGGGCTGTCTACGGGTAGGCGACCAACGGGAACATCGGCGATTTGATCGCCATTGAGATCCCCGTAGGGATTGTCGCTGGCGATCACGTCGTCCCCGCCAAATGGTGTGATAATCCGCGCGCTGAGGTAGTGTGTCGGTACGGTTCCCACTGGAGGGCGATCTGGTGACTGCGGGGAGACGGGAGCATCGCCAATGAGTACCACAGCATCGATTGGCCCCTGCTCCGCCCGTTTGAGAATGTTGGCGTGGATCTCCGCAGCCGTGCCACGACTCTCGATCAAATGCAATGTGTGGCCCTGCTCTTGGCGATAACCAATCCAGGGCTTGAGCGCTTCTCGAAAAGGATCCGGACAGACAACAACTGTCTCTGCGTCGCTTCGCTGCTCGAAGTCTGTCGGCAGCAGCACGAACAACAGGGCGACGATCGCCACAGGGTATCCTCTTTGTGCTAGCACTCCAAGTTCTCCGGGGATGCCATGGGAGGTCAGATTGGCCGGTAATTTACTCGAAGCAGCAGATGGGATCGATAGCAGCCCATGCATGTTCTTTGGGCCTGATATTGCCTGGCGGGACCGAGATGGCCTAAGTTGAAGTATTCCCCAATTTGGAGAAAGGGGAACTCCATCATCAAGCTACGACCGTGCGGCTGGGTTTGTCCGGTTGGCGCTGTCGTCACGGAAGGTATTGGCAATGGCAGAGCAACCACCGATTCGACTGTCGATCCAAGATGAGGATTACGGTCCGCGGCTGGCCCAACAGGACGAGGAACTGTTCTTTGAACGACCCCATCATGCGCTGAGGGTTGCGACATCACGGGAGCTCTCCGCTCCTATGAGACGGGCCATCACAATAGTCCGGCAGGCAATAGGAAGCCTTCAGGAGCAAGACGGTCATGTCATTTGCGGGTGTAGTCTTTCAGTCCAGGTCTATGCCGAATGGTTGTTGACGGCCTACTGGCTTGATGATTTTTCTCCGGATGTCGTTGATCCAATGGCAAACCAATTGGTTGCCTTGCAAAATACTTCGGGTGGCTGGCCGATCGCGGTTGGGGGGGCCGACCACATGGGAACCAGTCTCCTCGCTTATTTAGCACTTAAGCTCGCGGGACTTTCTGCAGATAACGAAACGATGACCGCCGCCCGCCGCTATCTCATCGCCTCGGGCGGTATCCATGCTGCCGATGCCCGCGCCCGACGTTATCTCGCCCTCTACGGCCAGATCCCCTTCTCTGCTTGTCGCCTTGATCCAGTGGACTCCTTTTCGCCAGTGGAGAATCAAGCCTGGAAAGTGATCTGTCGGTTGAAGCCAGTTCGGGAGTTGGCTCCGCAGTTTAGTATCGGCGAATTGTTGCTCGACTCAGTCAAAAAGGGAGCTTCTGGTAATGATGGTAGATCGCATCGTCGCTCCCTCCGCAGAGCGGTCCCCACGATGCGCCAATTACTCGGGCGACTTCTTCCCCAAGCCAATTGCACAGAGTGGATGGGGGGCAATGCCGGAATGTTACAATTGCGCGGGGCCTTCTGGAGTGCAATGCAAGAAAAGTGCCAATTGCGATTGCTGCAGGGACCGCAAAAAGTTGCACTCGATCGTCTCACTCAAACGGTACGTACTGAACCGCAGAGGGCGGTCCGTTTACTGAGTTCCCAGCAGCCCCGACAAACAGCACTCGCAGCCGAAGCCATCGTGGGCGCGGGCATGTCTAGCCAAACCAGTGCCTTACGCCGCGCCGCACATGCAATTTGCGCTGCAACGCGAGATGTATCAGATCATGATGCCGCAGTGACTCTTCGCTCACTTTGCCGCCTCGAACGTCGCGAACTATTGCCCGCTGAGGGTGTTCCTCCAGAATTGCAGCTGATGCTTCCCGAGGTGGACTCCGCCGCCCTCTCGTGGGATACGACGGGCCGCCAAGTACAGATCGAGGGTTGTAAAAAAAAGTTGCGAAACCAATTGATCGGTTCCCAACGCCGGGATGGAAGCTGGCGACGTTGTCCCGATGCCACAGCACATGCGCTGGGAGCACTGGCTGCCGATGGCATCCAATTGGGAAACAACAGGATTGATCAGGCCCTTCGTTATCTGCGGGCGGTGCAGCAGAGCGATGGATCCTGGCTGCCTGAGTTTCATTTTTCCAGTGCCGATATTTTAAGTGGCCGTATGCTGCCGGGTGCCATTGCAACGACGTCGGAGGTGCTGCTGGGGTTGGCCGCGATCGGTTTGTCGATGACGGATCCCGCCGTCACGATGGCCGTACATTGGCTGCGGGCACACCAGCAACCCGGTGGTGGCTGGGGAGAGTACGGGGTGAAAACGCGAGGCTATCTGGCCGGAGAGGGGCCTTGCCGCATTTCCGATACGGCATGGGCGGTCCTTGCACTGACCACAAGCGGTTACGATCGGACGCAGGCGGTGCAGCTGGGGGTCGATTTTCTTCTGGAGAGTGAGATCTTTGCTGCAGAGACCGAGTCGGCATTGGAAAGCAATCTCCCCGTGTCGCTCGAAAACCTTTGCCTCACCCTGCGCGCACTATGCGAATGGGCAAAATCCGAAGATAATGACCGAGGAACGATGTCGGATGTCGACAAGAGGTCGCCGCCCGTTCTTGTCCGTTGGTAAAAAAGATATCGTCCCTCTCGGATTCGGCGAAATGAGTCGCCGCAATATTCTCCCACGATGAAGTACGGTTGTCTGGCGAGGTTGGGCCATGCTCTGGCGGAATATCCTATACGATTGGTTGCGACGACAGGCGAGTGCCCGTGTTGCCCAGGCGGGCAGTGAGAAAAAAGCGCCGCTTGATAGTCCGCCAGCGGCCAAATCGGAGGATTGCCATCTCGGAATCGTCGTCAGCGCAAAGACGGAAACGGGGAGTATTTTGGATCGTCTTGGTGGTGTGATTAAAACAAAGGGATATGGATTTATTATTTACGAGGGCTCGCTACACGGTCGCCGCATCGCGGTGGTCGAATCGGGTTGCGGGCCAGGGGACGCGGCAGCTGCCACCCAGGCGCTGCTTGGAGGACATCGGCCTGCTTGGGTAGTCGCGGCAGGATTTGCCGGTGCCTTGGTCCCGACACTGCGGCGGGGCGACCTTCTGATTGCGGATAGTGTTGCCGACGAATCGGGCCGTCGACTGAATATCGATATCCAGTCGCGAGAGGAGACGGGAAATCGGGAATTTTACGGGGGCCGCATTGTCTCGGTCGCCCAGCAACCCGCCAGCCCGGCGGCAAAGCGAGAACTGGCAGCCCGCACGCAGGCGCTGGCGGTGGATACGAGTTCCATGGCGGTCGCGGAGGTCTGTCGCGAATCGGATGTACTCTGTCTCGTCGTCCGTATTATTCGCGATTCACTGGAGGACTCTTTACCCGATGAAGTGAAGAATTTACGTCGCCAAGAGTCGTTTGCAGGACGACTTGGTGCGGCAGCCGGGGCCCTCGCGAAGCGGCCGTCGAGTGCGAAGGACTGGTGGAAGCTCAAACAGGAATCCTTGCACAGCGCGGATCGCCTGGCCCTTTTTCTAGAGAATATCATTCAGCAGTTGGTCCCCCGTAGCAGTTTGAATAGTCTTTCCCGCGAAGCGAGCGGTCCGTCTGGTAGGGCAAGATCGTGAGCGGACGTTTTCGGTTGCAGGGCAGGTTTCCGGTTCATTCGCAGGGTTCCCTTGGGATCGATGTTTGCACATTCTGACGGATGACCACAAGTCGCTGCGGGCATCCTTGCCCGGTTCGCAACTGGTGACTCTCTGCCAATTACGTTATGTTGAAAGTCTACAAGATGTTGTGATCGCCTGTTCTCTACAACGGTGGGAACAGTGTGACGGGGCAGGAAGATTGTTGAGAGTTTAAAGAACACCAAGGGTGCGTCTGTGATGAAGATTCTGCTGGCCTCACCCCGTGGATTCTGCGCGGGAGTCGAAATGGCAATTGAGAGCCTGAAATTGGCGATTGACTCCTTGCCGATGCCCATCTATGTCTACCATGAGATTGTTCATAACAAGTACGTGGTGCAGCAATTTGAGAAATCGGGCGCGGTGTTTGTGGATAATATCGACTGCGTGCCGGAAGGTAGTACACTATTGTTTTCTGCCCACGGAGTTTCCCCGGAGATTCGCAGGCAGGCTCGAGATCGGCGACTCCAGGCAATCGACGCGACCTGCCCGCTGGTCACCAAAGTCCATTTAGAGGCGATCAAGTACGCGAAGCAGGGTCGCACGATTATCCTGATCGGTCATGAAGGTCATGACGAAGTGATCGGCACCATGGGCGAGGCTCCCGAGGTCATCATTCTGGTAGAGACCCCCGAGGATGTCGATCGACTCGAAGTCCGTGATCCGAACCATTTGGCCTATCTGACACAGACCACCCTTTCGGTGGACGATGCCAACCGCGTGATTCGGCGTTTGCGGGAGCGATTTCCAAACATCGCGTCGCCACCGAAGGATGATATCTGCTATGCCACCCAAAATCGGCAGGAAGCAGTGCGGCAGTTAGCCGATGAGGCAGATTTTGTCTTGGTGGTCGGCAGTCAGAACAGTTCCAACAGTCAGCGGTTGGCCGATATCGGACAGGAATGTGGTAAACCGTCACGTCTGATTGACGGTGTCGAAGATATCAACGAGGTGTGGTTTGACGGGATAGAGACTGTGCTGGTGACGGCTGGCGCCAGTGCCCCCGAGTCGCTCGTCGCAACGGTCTGCTCGTATCTGCAGGATCGGTTTGGCGCCCAGTCCGAACTGCGTGAAATCCGTACCGAGGAAGTTACCTTTCCGCTGCCTCGTGAGTTAAGATCCGTAATGACCCAAGGCTAGGTGTTCTGCCGGGATGGGTGGAAGCGTCTTTTTGTGCCGATCGCAGTGGACCTCCCAATCTCAGCCGCCGGTCGGGAACAACGCT
>JAUWIQ010000420.1 GCA_030605285.1 Planctomycetota bacterium | reverse complement strand
GCAGCACTTCAAGACGTTCTGGCAGTAAGAAAATTCACTCGGGAAGCTGCGATTGCCGGTTGTCTCAAAACGCTCCTCTCGGGGGCTTCTCTAGTTCGCTAAGAGCGCGCGTTGTGCTGTAGAGCAGGCGACTCAATCAGGCCGCAGACAAAACCGATTCCATAGGCGACATAAAGCAGTGCGTAGAGCAGCGGACTCATCAGCACCGTTGGAAGGGATCCGCCTGAAAACAGGGCACAAGTCGAGCAAGCCACGAGGAAGAGCATTGCAGTTGCGGTCATGGCCCAGGCTCCGGTCGGACTTGAGAGGGCGATCACCCCAGCGAAGATCAGCACGAACAGAAAAATCGTGGGCAGCACAAACAACAACCGTGTGCTATCGGGATACTTTCTTATCAACTTGGCCCGGGCCCCGCCGTATTGCCAACTCTGGAAAACAAATTCGCTGAGTCGGTTGCGTTTTCGGTGCTCTACCCCCGTGTCCGGGGTAAACCAAAGGCGATAGCCAGCACGTGCCAAACGCAGGTTCAGTTCAGCATCCTGGCCACACCAGAAATTAGGATCGAAGCCGCCGAGTTGTTCGAGTGGGATTCTACGATAGAGTGTAAACGCGACGCTCCGCGCAGGCCCATCAGATTGTGCGTGGTAACTTGAGTCGACCCAGGTACTGCCCCCCAGCGGGGACTCCAAGACAGTTGCGATAGCCCGCCCCATCACGGTCTGACTTTCGGCGGCGTGAATGCGGCAACCGATGCCGATCACTTCGGGGGGTAAGTTCTCGATCTTGGAGAGGAGTACGGGCACAAGATCTGCTTCTGCGATTGCGTGTCCGGAAAAATTGATAACGAACTCGCCGGTTGCATGGGCCAGGCAGAGATTCCTGCCCACGGCGGTGTTACGGTCGGGGTTCGGGAGGACCTGGACCTTGAACGTGGGATGGTTGTGGATAAAGTTTTCCACCTCTTGCTCAGTGCCGTCATCGGATGGTGCCATGGCAATCAAAACTTCGAGGTGGTCCTGCCCATATTTCTGTTGGAGGATGCTCTGCAGCATGGGGCCTACACTCGTCGCCTCGTTGTAGAGGGGCACCAGAAACGAAACTGTCGCGGGCATCAAATTATGGCCTTTCAAAAAAACGTGCCGGCAACAAGAGGGAATCCAGGGCTCAGTTGGCTCGGAGAGTCCAATATAACCGGGAGCCCGGGTTTTCAGATACCGTCTCTGGTATACTCAGTAGAGTTCATGGGCTGACGAGGTGAGGCGGACAAGTGAAAAACGACATTGATGTGGAAGCCAAAAACTTTGCGATGATCGGTGCCGCTGGGTTTGTCGCTCCCCGGCACTTGCAGGCAATTCATGACGTCGGTGGCCATTTGTTGGCCGCGGCGGATCCCCATGATTCGGTTGGAATTCTGGACCGATATTTTCCCAACGCCCGATTTTTCACGGAAATAGAAAGGTTCGATCGCTATCTGGAAAAATTGCGACGCGGTCGGGATGAGGCGGGTGCCGATTACCTGAGCATCTGTTCGCCAAACTATCTTCATGATGCCCATGTTCGTCTCGCGCTACGGGTCCATGCGGATGCGATTTGTGAAAAACCCTTGGTTATTAATCCATGGAATCTGGACGCACTCGCAGAACTCGAAGCGGAGTACGAGCGGCGGATTTATGCCGTTTTGCAGATGCGATTGCACCCGGGTTTGGCGCAGCTCAAACAAAGACTCTCCCGCCACGATGCGGACGATCCAGCGGAAGTCAACTTGACCTATATCACACCACGAGGCCGTTGGTATGGAAATAGCTGGAAAGGTGATGTAGAAAAATCGGGTGGGATCCTGATGAATATCGGCATCCATTTTTTTGATGTATTGCTCTGGATTTTTGGCGATCTGCTGGACTCCGAGGTCCATCTTTCTCAAGCGGGTCGCGCAGCGGGGAGGCTCCATTTGCAGCGAGCCACGGTTCGCTGGTTTCTTTCCGTACAGCGGGAAGACCTGCCGGATTCCGGTCGAGAAGGCCATGCAACGGCACACCGCTCGATGGAAGTCGATGGCACACAGATCGACTTAACCACGGGCTTTGAGGGGCTGCATACGCGCGTTTACGAGGGAATTCTGGCGGGTAACGGTTTTGGTATCGAGGATACACGACCCGCAATTGAACTGGTACATACCCTCCGCCGTTGTCCCGTCAAATCACCGGCACGCAGTCACGATGCGCACCGACTGGTTCTGTGCTGATTTGCTGTGAGCGAGCTCTCCGTTGCCCACACAGTTGGCTGAAAAGTTTTGCTGTATATTAAAACGGCCTCTTGTTTTTCCACCACGGCGTGTTTCTCGGCACGCCTGAGAGACGGTTCTTTACTTGACAATGCATGATACGGCACATTAACTTGGAACTTGATACCGCTAGCTTTTATGGGTCCTCTGGCGGTGGCTGTTGGTCCGCTGCAATGTTTGTTTGCTCAGAGGATTGGCAAATCAGCGAGGAGTCATTGGGTGGCTGCGAATCTATTATCCCAGTGGAAACGTCAGCATTGCGATTTACGCCGCATTGCGAAAATCGCGATTTTGTTTGCATCCCTGTCTGCGCTCAATGCGGCTGCACAACCTGACGAGGCTGAGGAACAAAATGCTGCGGTGCAAGAGTTGCCGGGAGAATCCGAATATATCGAGCTGAAGATTACTCGAGTAAACGAGAAGGATTTAAAAAACCAGGGGAAGGGGACCATCCCGAAGATTCTTAAGGATAGGAATTTTGGCGCAAACGAAGAGCAGCACACAGCGACACTAAAAAAATATTTCTGGAGTTGGTTTTTCCCGGAAATGACCTCACCGGAAAAGATTGCCGCGCAGCGCGAGAAGTTAAAAAAGTTTTTCGAAAATACGAATAAAATTCAGGCGACAGAGGCCCTCAATCGGTTGACCTTTGAAATGATGGCAGGGTTCTGCCGAGGCCCGCT
>JAUWIQ010000136.1 GCA_030605285.1 Planctomycetota bacterium | reverse complement strand
TGGTAATCCCCGTGGTGCTGATGCTCGCAGTTGCTGCGCTGAGCCGCCTGCTGAGCCAGACCAGGACCGAGCTGCGCAAAATTGCTGTCCAGTACACGATTGCGCTCGTGCCCCTGGCGGTCGCAATGTGGGCAGCGCACTACGCATTCCACCTTTTCACCAGTGCCGGAACCATCGTGGCCGCCGGCAACCGTTTCCTTGCCGACTGGCATCTGGCCACGTTGAGCCCGGCGGCGGTCGCCTGCGCCTGCTGTGGCGAAGCGGCCAGTTGGATCCTGCCAGTAGAAATCGTCTGCCTTGACGTGGGACTCTGCCTCGCACTGCTGATTGCCTACCGGGTCGCACGCTCGGACGGCAGCTCGCGCCGCACCGCGCTGCTCGCCTGGGCACCCTGGGCAGTGCTGCTGGTAACGCTGTTTGCAGTTGGCCTCTGGATCTTCCTGCAACCGATGCAGATGCGCGGCACCCTGGAGCTCGGAGTATGAAGCGCATGCCCACCCGAGCCTGTTTTGCCGCATGGATTCTTTTCGCCGTGATTTACGCCGCTGCCGGTGAGGTCTTTGCTGATGGGGGCCGCGTTATCTTTTCGGACCAGATGGGCGGATACCGAATTACCGTGTTTGCCGAACCGGTCCCGCTGCGGCCCGGGCCTTTGGATTTGAGCGTCTTTGCCCAGCACCGTGAAAACCTGCAGCCAGCCGGGAATGTCCAAGTCGACTTTACCCTCCAGCCGCCTGATCGATCGTGGCCGCCTCACTCGGCCGCGGCCAGCCGCCAGCTGGCCACCAACCGCTTGTTTCAGGCGGCAAAGTTCGAATTGTCGACTGCCGGCCGCTGGGAGGTGGAGATGGTCGTCACCGATTCGTCTGGCAGCTGGCGGCATACGTTTCCACTCACCGTTGCCGCGCCGCGTGGGACACTCTGGGACGTGGCTCCCTGGATCTTGCTCCCCTTTTTTCCAATCGCGCTGTTTCTCGGTGGGGAAATCAGTCGCGCCCTACGCGAAGAGAAACCGCACGGATAACGCGGCGACGTTATTTTTTTTCGCCCTTCACACTCTCAGCCGGCCCAATGGCTGCCGTCGAAACGTAGCCTTCGATCCCATCGGCCGTACGAACCACCGAATAGCTGCCGGCATTCTCAAGCACGCGAACCCGGGTCCCTTGAAACAAGGTGCCATCGGGTGGTCGCCCCTGCTGAGGCCCCCCGGTGTAGTAGGCTGAGCCGGTCGTGATCACGTGCGAAAATTCGGACGCGGTGGCGGCGGGCTGAGAATCTTCAGACCCACCCGTTTTTTCTTTCGGGGGCTGGCAACCAACCGCGAGGGCCACTACGCCAAGCAAACATCCCAATCGCCAAAGCATTTCATTCTCCCTTTTTTAGTCCTTGTGCGGCTACCAACATTTTGCTGACCCCGGGCGCTGAGGGCGGGCTCTCATTCGCTGCTGAGCATATCGCAAAGGGCTTCTGCGTGACAACGCGAATCCGCGGCACACCGCTTTGGACGGGACCGCCCCATGCCCCCTACAGCAACTGGGGTGGCAAAAAATTGCAATCTAGGTACCGCCGACACGCAGGGGGCTACGTTTTCCTAATTTCCTACACCGGTCGGGCCCCCGAAACCGACCTATAGTAGCAGGAGAGGGACAACGAGGTTTTGATCAATCTGCAGCAACAAAGGCAATCGGATGAAGAAGACTTGGCTTACGTTGGGAATTATTGGAGCATCGCTCCTGGTGCTGGGCCTGATCCTCTGGTCCATCCTCGACAACCATTACGTGGCCGACGTAACCGTGAACCGCAGTTTCACAGTCGACCTGCCCTTCGACTCGTTTCGCAAGATCATGGTCCGCACCGACGCCGCTAGGGAAATTATGAATGCCGGCGAAGAGAGTTCGTTGGTCTCCCAGCACTGGGATGGCCATTCCTTTCATTTAGATCGACTGAGTTTGACGAATCCTGACTGGGATATCGCAGCCAACGGAACCCTGAAAGTTCGGATCAACAATCACTACCTCGGTAGTCAGGTAGCTCGCTTCAACCAGCAGGTTACGATCAAACCCAATCTGATCTATTCGGTTGTGAGTCTCGAGAAGCCCCAAGGAAAGCTGCTGGGCTATCAAGTGACGCTCAACATGTCGGGTGGGAACGGAAGATCACAAATTACTCAATCGCTAAACCTAAAAATCCTCACGCCGGCTCCCTGGTTTGCACACTGGTTTGCAAGAATCCGGGTTCGCATCTCTGCCCGGCAGACCCTGAGGGCACAGGAAAAGCACATCCAGGAGGCGATCGCGAAGCATCGCGGACAGTACTAAAGCGAAGCCCCGCTGACCGCAGCTTGGCGCGACAAGGATCAATGCCCTTACATTGGTCGATTGGCGGTTTTTCCAGCGGCGACTGGTAATCCTTTGCGGGGGGGGGGGACATTCTCCCCGGGTCGGTAAGTGCCGACAACTCAAATTCCCCTGGCAGGCGAGAATCTGTTATAATAAAAGACCCGCCCCGAGGACCGCTACGGGGGTCCCCTGCACGCTGCAAACCGGAAGTCGACGGATCACCGGGTCGGTGCCGACGATTTTTGACGCCACGAAAAAGGGCCCATGACGTGCCGCTGCCTCTTTTGTTACTCCTCGCCGCTGCCGTGCCGGACACCGCACCCGCAGTCGATTTCCAGCGCGAGATTCAACCGATCCTGGCCCGGCACTGCACCCGATGTCACGGACCGGCTGAAACCGAGGCCGGGTTAAACCTCACCCGGCAGACAAGCGTGCTCAGCGAACTCGAATCGGGCGAGCGGGCGATCGTAGCGGGCGACCCGGAGCAAAGTACGCTTTGGCAGCGGATCTGTGCCGAGGACGCCTCCGAGCGGATGCCACCTGAGGGCGATCCTCTCAGCAAAGAACAAAAAGAGGTAATCCGCCGCTGGATTCTCCAGGGGGCTTCGTGGCAGGAGCACTGGGCCTTTCTCCCGCGTGAGCCACAAACACCACCGGCCGTCGAAAATAAAGACGCGGTCGGCAATCCCATCGACAACTTTATTTTAGCGCGGCTCAAGGAGGCGGGCCTTGCTGCGGCACCCCCCGCCGACAAACGTGTGCTGATCCGCCGCCTCTATTATGATCTCACTGGATTACCGCCCCCACCCGAAGAGGTCGAGGCCTTTGCCAACGCGCAGGCACCCGATGCTTACGCGCGACTTGTTGATCGATTGATCGCTTCCCCTCAATTTGGTGAACGCTGGGCACGACACTGGATGGATATCATCCGTTATGCAGAGACCAACAGTTACGAACGCGACGCCGCCAAGCCTTTTGTCTGGCGTTATCGCGATTATCTGATTCGCGCATTCAACGAGGACAAGCCGTACGATCAGTTCATCCGCGAGCAGCTCGCCGGCGACGAACTGGCCGAGGTCACCCCCGAATCGATCGTCGCCACTGGTTTTTATCGTCTGGGTCTGTTCGATGACGAAACAGCCGATCCCTACAAGCACTACTTCGATCAACTGGACGACATCGTGACCACCACCGGGCAGGCCTTTCTGGGACTGACCATCAACTGCAGCCGCTGCCACGACCACAAGATCGATCCGATTCCACAGGAAGACTACTACCGCATGTTGGCGTTTTTCCGGAATATCAAACGCTACAGCGTCAACAAACGCAACATCCTCCAATCGGTCCGCCTGCCCGGCGAGCCGAGTGAGCAGCTCCAAAAGATCGATCGTAAAAAAGAGAAAATCGCCGCGGAAATCCAGGCGCTCGAAGACACAGCCTACGTACATCTGAAGGGCGTCGATCGGGACGACTACAAATACGACGAGTGGCGCAAGCGGATCCTGAAAAAAAATATCCCCACAGCAATCAGTAGTAAAGATTTCAATCGCTACGAAAAACTGATTGAGCAGCGGGAAGAATTGCTGATGGCCGATGTCCCGGGGAACCAGCTCGCTCTGGCAGTTGTGGAAAACGGCCCTGGGGCGCCCAAGACCTACCTGCTCGGCCGCGGCAATCCGCGGGTTGAGGTTCGCGAGGTGCTGCCAGGTTACCCCGCCCTGTTTGGCGCGTCCGATCCGGAAATTCCGCCCGCACCGCCCGCCGCCACCAGCAGTCATCGCCGCAAGGTTCTCGCCGATTGGATCGCTGCGGACGACAACCTGCTCACCGCCCGCGTTTTAGTAAACCGGCTCTGGCAGCACCTGTTTAGCCGAGGCATTGTCCGCACACCCAATAATTTTGGCCTCCGCGGCGCAGCGCCCACGCACCCCGAGTTGCTCGACTACCTCGCCGAAGAATTTGTGCGTGGTGGTTGGACTATCAAGAGAATGCTGCGGATGATTGTGTTGAGTAACACCTACCGCAGCTCGTCACGACCCACACCCGAAGCGGTCGCCAGCGCCCCTACCAATGATCTACTGAGCCATCAAAACATGCGGCGGCTAAGTGCCGAAGAAGTTCGCGATTCAATGCTCGCGGTGGGGGGCACGTTGAACTTACAAATGCACGGGCCCAGCATTTATCCCACACTTTCGCGCGAAGTCCTGCATAGCCAGTCGCAGCCCGGCATGGGCTGGGGAAAATCGTCGCCCGAGCAACAGGCTCGGCGGAGCATTTACATCCATATAAAACGAACGCTGATCGCACCGTTCTTAAAAATGTTTGATTTTGCGGAGACCGATCTCTCCTGTCCGGTGCGGTTTGAAACCACACAGCCCACGCAGGCCTTGCCGATGCTCAACGGCGAATTTGCCGCGAAGCAATCGAGCCAACTTGCCGCACGTGCCCGCCGGGAATATCCGCACGACGTGCGTGCTCAGGTCCGCCGCATCTTGGAATTGGTCTGGCAGCGGCCCATTACTCCAGCGCAAGTGGAAGCCGGTTTGAAACTGCTCAAGCAGCTCGAGCAGAAGGAAGGTGCCGAACCGAACCAGGCGCTTGACTATTTCAGCTTGGTGGCAATTAACAGCAACGAATTCTTTTATCTGGACTAATTTTTCACTCGCATGTTAGAATGAATGGTCTCAGGCCGTTTATCAGGAATCGATTGATGCCACACCGACAAAAACAACCAGCACAATTCTGCGGTCGCACGCGACGAGAATTTCTCTGGCAGGCTGGCGGAGGGTTCGCCTCGGTGGCATTGGCCGAGATGCTCTCCAAAGACGGGTTTTTTGAAAATCAGGCAGTTGCCGCCGATGGAGTGACGCCCTACGCCAACCCGCTGGCAGCGAAACCGCCCACGCAAGTCGCCAAAGCCAAGAGTGTGATTTTTCTTTTCATGTACGGCGGCCCTAGCCAGGTCGATAGCTTCGATTACAAGCCCGAACTCTATCGACTCGACAACAAGACGATCCAGGTCAAAACCTTTGGTCGTGGCGGCCACAAGAATGAAGGGGTCGTCGTTGGTCCGAAGTGGAAGTTTCAGCAACACGGGGAGTGCGGCAAGTGGGTCAGCGACCTGTTTCCCCATCAGGCACAGTGCGTGGACGAGATCGCCTTCCTTCACAGCATGACCGCCGACTCGCCCATCCACGGCTCGGCGATGGTGATGATGAATTCGGGTAACATCCTCAGCGGAAATCCTAGCATTGGCTCCTGGGTCAACTATGGGCTTGGCAGCGAGAATGAAAACCTTCCCGGTTTCCTCGTGATGCTCGATCCGACCGGAGGGCCGATTGCCGGATCGCGAAATTGGTCGAGCGGTTACATGCCTGCGACCTACCAGGGGACGGTACTGCAGAGCCAGGGGGCTCCGATTTTGAATTTGGATCTACGCCCGGGGATGACCCGTTCCATGCAGCGCAGCATGCTCGATCAACTGCGGCGGTACAATGAACAGCATCTAACGCCGAGAGAGGAAAACTCCAATCTGGCGGCCCGCATCAACAGCTACGAATTGGCCTACAAGATGCAGTTGCATGCACCCGAAGCGGTCGATCTCTCGCAGGAGACTGCCACCACCCAAGCAATGTACGGGCTCGACCAGAAACATACCGCAGACTTTGGTCGCAAGTGCCTTTTG
>JAUWIQ010000261.1 GCA_030605285.1 Planctomycetota bacterium | reverse complement strand
GGAGAACATCGCCATCGGTTGCCAGTGCCTTAAAATTTTTACCCTCGATTTCCATCACCGTGACGTCAAAAGTTCCGCCACCCAAATCATAGACCAAAATGCGCTGACGCTCGGTAACTTCATGCTGATCATTGAGAATGCCCTGCTGATAGCCGTAGGCGATAGCGGCAGCGGTCGGTTCGTTGATAATATCAAGTACCTCAAGGCCTGCCATATAGCCACTATCTTGTGTCGCCTTTCGTTTGACTTCATCAAAATAGGCTGGCACCGTAATCACTACCTTCTGGAAATCACCGATCAGACGTGCTGCATCCTGTTTCAGCTTACGAAGCACGAATCCCTGAATGGCTTCGGGCGGATACTCCCTACCCTCGAGCGTTTTGTGGTAAATCTTTTGTCCGAGATCGCGTTTAGAGCAATCTGCGACGCTCTCCGCATCGGTAGCTACTGCCTTGATTGCTTCCTTACCAACGATCACATGCTGACCATCGAATAGGACGGCACTTGGGGTTACGAGGTCTCCCTCCGAGTTCACAATCGTTGTGGGGCGACCAGTTTCATCGACATGTGCAACGGCGGAATAGGTGGTGCCGAGGTCAATACCAATTGCTTTGAATGAATCGTCCATCGATATGATCGCTGTACCACGGAGGCCGCCCCACCCGCTTGAACTGCGGATGAGATAAAATACGCATTGGGCCATTTTATGTAATTTACAGTCTTCTCGGAAGTCATCTGTTCCAAACCGGGCTGAATTTTCTCATCGGAAAACCGGTTGTTATGGCGACTGGTGGTTAAGTAGCGTGCCGGAGCGTTACAATACAGCAGCCCTACAATGTGCCATTTCGGCATGAACTCGCATTCTTTACAAAAAAGGTTTCCCGGATTCCGGACCAGTCGAAATGCAACTGATTCACGTCGCGGCAGCTTCGGTCAACCAGACACCCCTCGCCTGGGAGACCAATAAGGAAAACATCCTCAAGGCCATCTCAATGGCAAAAAACCGGGGTGTCTCTATTTTGTGCATGCCGGAACTGTGCATTACCGGCTATGGCTGTGAAGATGCATTCCAAGCTCCGGGCGTACTGTATACGGCCGAGAAAATACTTGGAGAAATCATCCCACAAACAAAGGAGATAATTGTTGCCATTGGCTTGCCCAGAATGCATCGGGGGGGATTATTCAACACCTGCTGTCTGCTGGCAGATGGTCGCATCATCGGATTTGCGGCGAAGCAGAATCTGGCTGGTGCGGGCGTCCACTATGAACCGCGGTGGTTCAAGGCCTGGCCATCCGGTACTGCAGGACAAACGGAGTTGGCTGGCCAAAGTTATCCTATCGGGGATTTGCTCTTTGATTGCGGTGGCATCAAAATCGGTTTCGAAATATGCGAGGACGCCTGGACGGCAAAACGGCCAGGACGAGAATTGGCGCAGGCTGGTGCCGATCTTCTATTGAATCCTAGTGCAAGTCACTTCGCGTTTGGGAAACAGGAAATTCGCAGACGACTAGTCCTCGAGGGATCGCGGGCCTTCGGTGTCGGTTACCTCTACGCGAACCTTCTCGGCAACGAAGCTGGACGTGTGATTTATGATGGCGGTGTCCTGATCGCGAGTGATGGAAAAATGCTTACTGAGGGCTGTCGGTTTTCCTTTGAAGATGTTCAACTCGCCTCAGCCCACATTGACCTAGAGGGCAGTCGAAACCGGCGAACGCAAACACAGAAAACAAGTCGGGCTGCGGATCAGATTGTTGAAATTGATTTCCAGTTTCCCAACCCACTCCCGACCAACACACTGGAGAATACGGCCGAGTGGGAAAAATCAGCCGACATCAAGGAAGAAGAATTTACGCGAGCGGTCGCGTTGGGCCTGTTTGATTATCTACGAAAAAGCCGTTCCTGTGGTTGTGTGATCTCACTTAGTGGGGGATGCGATTCATCGAGCGTTGCTACTCTCGTCGCGATGGCCGTCCAACTGGGTGTTGCCGAACTTGGCTGTGAAGGTTTTATTCAAAAATTATCTCATATTGATCAGCTGACAGTCGCAGATGATTCAGCAGCACTAATTCATAAACTCTTAGCTTGCGTTTATCAGGCAACACGCAACAGTAGTGAGATAACGCGCAGCGCAGCCCATAACCTCAGCACCTCACTGAACGCTACTTTTTTTGAGTGGAATGTTGATTCTCTCGTCGAGGGCTATACCAAGCGCATCGAAAATGTAGTCGGACGTAAATTGGAGTGGTCACAGGATGATCTTGCCCTGCAAAACATTCAGGCTCGCGCGCGTGCTCCGGGCGTGTGGATGCTCGCTAATCTTCAAGGAGCACTTCTGCTGAGTACGAGCAATCGGAGTGAAGCGGCTGTCGGTTACGCGACCATGGATGGAGATACGAGTGGTGGTCTTGCTCCGATAGCTGGAATCGACAAAGCGTTTCTTCGGCGTTGGCTGCTCTGGATGGAGAAAACAGGCCCCCACGGCTTCCATCCGATTCCAGCGCTCAAGGAGGTCAATCAGCAGCAACCAACGGCCGAACTGAGACCACCCACCGAGGGCCAAACGGATGAATCGGAGCTCATGCCCTACGATCTGCTCGATGCTATTGAACGAGCGGCTATCCGCGATAAATACATGCCCCTGGATGTGTACCAGTTCGTGAAGATTGAATTTCCTCAGTACGATCGCCGTCAACTGGAGAAGTGGGTGATACGCTTTTTTAGACTTTGGTCGCGCACTCAATGGAAACGCGAGCGTTATGCCCCCTCGTTCCATCTTGATGATGAAAATCTAGACCCCAAAACATGGTGCCGGTTCCCCATCCTTTCGGGAGGATTCGAACGCGAGCTGGATGAACTGCGTGCATGGATTGCAGCCAACGAACCGGTCACTGAGCCGACTTCAAAAAGATAGACACACCTCTGTTGAATGCGCTAATCGTGTGCAACAAATAAGATTACTTCTAGTTTGTCGTCGTAGATTCTAAATCGGGCGGGACATCTTCCTTGACCATCCGGTAGGCCATCTTCGCAATCAGAGAAAGAGTGAGAATGGCAATGAATAATCCACCAATCATCAAGACGTAATGCATTGAACCTTTATCTTCATTCCCTCCCGCCAGTCGACTCACGTGCTTCGCAACATCACCAGCGTAAACGGTACAGAGATTGCCGGGAAGCACGCCGACCAAAGCCACCAAGAATCGCCAAAGGCGTACGTCGCTGACTGCACACACGTAGTTGAGAAGCGAGAAATTGGCCGGCGCCAATCGCATTAAAAACATCAAACGCAACCGCTTATCCGGGGCAGCACGATCAAACATTCCCAAACGAGGATGTTTTTTAATCCATTGCTTGACTTTCTTACGAAGAAAGTGTCGGCCAATGAAAAAACTCAGTAATGCAGAGACACATTCAGAAAGGAAAACGTATAAGAGACCCGGTCCTAAGCCAAATAAGACACCTCCGGCTATCGACAACACTCCTTGCGGGACAAAACATACGCAGAGTAAAGCTGCACCCAGAATAAAACAAAATGGAGCCCATTGCCCCAGATTGTGAATTCCTGCTTCGAGCAGCGGCGTATAATCCTCGACGAAATAAGCCAATAGTGCTACAGCCGCCAGGAGCAAAGTCACTCCGGCAAGGCATAGCGCCAGATAGGCTCTGTGATGGCGGAAGCGAAAGGTGAGTTGCTGCGAAAGATGTTCTTGAGCCATTGTCTATCTAGTTTGCGTTTTGTGGCAAAAACTGCTTGGGCACATCCCAATGCCCCAAAGGCCATTGACACCCGGACATTGTAAACGCGCACTACAGATTTTGTCACCGCAAGATGATAAAACAAACGCCACCCTGGACAGAGCACACCAGATTCGCATAATCTTCGAAAGAAGGAGGCTTTTACGATGCCGATCCAGACGGAAGTCGTTTCCATCCAACACGACGCAACAACACTCCAAGGGCATTTGTTCTCCAAAAAGGAGTTCGAAGGGCCACGCCCAGCAGTTATCGTTTGCCACGCATGGGCGGGCTGCGATGATTTTGCGCGCTCTGCTGCAGAACGGGTGGTCGATCTTGGCTACGTTGGTTTTGCCGCCGATCTTTACGGTGCGGGTCGCGTAGGGGCATCGAAGGAAGAGAATGCTG
>JAUWIQ010000240.1 GCA_030605285.1 Planctomycetota bacterium | reverse complement strand
GGTGCAGAACACTTTCTGAAACCAGAGGGGCCCCTTGCCGTACTGGCGCCCGGCAGGTTTGTGGAACTTGCATCCAGCCGTCAACTTAATGCACTGGAAACATTTGCCGAAGCGACGGATCCGCTCATTAAGGAGGATGATCGTGGACGGGCAGAGGATTTTTCGATTCCTTTCTTTGAACCTGGGGGAGGGACCGTACTGATTGCAAACTCCAGCGGTTTACGTCGGATTCCGCTGTTGATCCGGCGCGCGCTTGGCTTCGGCCAGGTCACGCTCCTGGCAATGGACCTGGAACAACCGGAATTTGCAAACTGGAACGGTACGCGCAAACTTGTCGGTCGGCTGCTCTTTGGCGCGACGGGCGATCGTGAGCAGGAACTAAAACAAACAAGCAGCGCACTGGCGCATACCGGCTATGATGATTTAGCGGGGCAACTGCGAGCGGCACTGGATCGATTTGAGGCCCAGGGAGTTCGTTTCATTCCGTTTGAATTATTGTTTTTACTAGGCGTGGTTTACCTCTTGCTGATTGCACCGGGTGACTATTTTTTCCTCAAGCGATTTGTCGGTCGCATGCATCTAACGTGGATTACATTTCCGTTGCTGGTGGTGTTAATCAGCACGGGAACCTATTTTTTTGCCCGGGCCATGAAAGGCGATCGCCGTCTGGTAAACCAAGCCGAACTTGTCGACATCGATGTGGCAACGGGGCAGATCCGCGCGGCCTGCTGGTTTTCCATCTTCAGCCCACAAACGGACCGTTATGATCTTTCTGCCCGTTGCGTTCTCCCAACAGTCCAGGCCGAAAAAGAAGGGAAGGAAGGAGGGGAACTGCAGGCAGCCAGCAAACGGAAGGAGGGGCAACTACTCCTCTCCTGGATGGGTCTCCCGGGAACTGGGCTGGGGGGAATGGAGTCGCCCATCAGCGCACCTCAATCTCAGTTGGGCTACCTCTACGGACCCCAGCTCGCCACTATGCGGGGAGTCCCGATCCCTATCTGGTCCACAAAATGCTTCACTGCCCGATATCAGGGCCAGAATCAAACCACGCTTCGCGCAGAACTGAGCGTACGGGAGTCTCACTTCGATCCCCGAATTCGGGGCAGCATCACCAACCTTCTTACCACCACGCTTGACAACTGCATACTCCTCCACGAGGGGTGGGTATATCCACTCGGTACCATCAAACCAATGCAAACGGTACGTGTCGGAAAAGACATCTCCATTCGCACAGTCCGCAACTACCTTGCACGATTAGGCCCGTGGGACATGGAGACCGACACCGAACGCAACGAGATTTCCCGCATATTTGAGCGAATGACATTTTACCATGCGGCGGACAGCACTGAAGTGATCCCGCTAAAAAATGCTTATCTCAAAGACGTGGACATAACGCCCCTGCTCGAAGATCAGAGTGCCGTCCTCAGCGGATGGATTCGCTCGGAAACATTCCAACTTTTAAACCATGCCGAAGCGGTCTCGAATTCTGGAGTCCTCCGTTCTGGCATGTATCGTTTCATGCTACCGGTCCAGCGACTGGCAAAAAAGAAATGACTTCAGGCCAAAAACAGTGCATCCATTTTCTGCATCATCGATCCTTACTTTCTAGAGGCATCTCTCCATGAGCAGTCACGTCATCCAGGCCTTGGGGCTAACCAAAAAGTATGGGAACTTCCAGGCAGTCAAATCACTGGACCTGACCCTCGATGAGGGCGATGTCTTCGGTTTTATTGGTCCGAACGGAGCGGGCAAAACGACCACGATGCGGATGTTGGCGACCCTGCTGGACCCCACCAGTGGCGAGGCCTATGTTTGCGGAAATTCGATCTACGAGCAGCCTCGCGAAATACGTCGTCTGGTGGGGTACATGCCCGATTTCTTTGGTGTTTATGACGACATGAAGGTGATCGAGTACCTCGAATTCTTTGCGGCCACCTATCGCATCGCGCCAGCAAAGCGACAGGACATCTGTGAAAAGGTACTCGATCTCGTCGATCTGACGTTCAAGCGAGACAATATGGCCAACACGCTTTCACGTGGACAAACCCAACGTCTCGGACTGGCTCGAGTGCTGGTCCATGATCCCCAGGTTCTTTTACTCGATGAACCAGCAAGCGGATTGGATCCTCGCGCGCGGATCAAAATCCGCGAACTGATCAAGCAGCTGCGCGCCATGGGTAAAACGATTATGGTCTCCAGCCATATCCTTCCGGAGTTGGCCGACATCTGCAACAAAATAGGAATCATCGAATGTGGCGAATTGATTGTCAACGAGAAGGTCTCGGAAGTCATGAAACGAATTCACCAGCAGGTCGAACTGAAAATTGGTGTTGTCGGTGAGATCACAGCGGCTGCTCGGTTGCTCGAATCCCATCCGATCGTGCAACGGGTTGAAGAGAAAAATGGGTACCTCGCCGTTTCACTTGTGAAAGATGTGGCGGACTACACAGAATTACCCCGGGTCTTGATCGAAGCAGACTTTGAGCTCAAATTTTTCCAGGAAGAAGAAATGAATCTGGAAACAGCGTTCATGCTGCTTACCCAGGGCATCAGTGCTTAGTGAGATCGGCGCATCCTCTGCCGGAGACGCTTTCATGGCAGGCCGCTTGAGAGGGGGACCTTCAGCCAGGTCGGGAGCGGATTGTTCGCGCCGTAAAATCACGAATTTTCTGCAATAGGGGCCGACCGCGGTAAGGAACCGGTCGAGCCACCAATAGGCCAAAAACAGGCTAGAAAACATCCCAAAATGCCCATATCTCCAAAGCTCTAAAAACAGAAAAAACCCCTTAGACCGCTTGTTTTACAGTTGAGAGTGATTATCCTCGAATGCGTTAGGTACACAAACTATTCTGGGTTAACGAGAGGGGAGTTGATGGAATCAAAACGATCGAAACTAGCAATCATGCTGTGTTTGGGGTTTGCCGGCATGGCAATCCTGGCCACCGATGCCGAGGCCTGGCGCGGGCGTCATCACCATGGCAGCTATGGCAGCTATGGCAGCTATGGATCCTACGGCAGCTATGGCAGCTACGGCTCCTACGGCAGCTCGGGCTATCGTGCCGTCCGTTACTACAACTCTTGTGGCAGTTCCGGCGGCAGCTACGGATCGTATGGCAGTTACGGCAGCGCGGGGGGTACCGTGATTGAATCGGCACCGGTCGAATCGGAGAGCAACAAGCCGGCAGCCGCTCCCAAAGCCCAAGACGACGTCAAACTGCCCAAGGGCGACGAATCTGCTAATCACTCGCATAAAGTCTATCTTACCGTCAAGGTGCCGACGGAGGCCCAAGTCTTTGTGAACGGTAAACCGACGACGACCCGCGGGACCACACGGACCTACGTATCGAGTGGTACGCGTAGTGGACAGCAGTACAAATATGAAATTCGGGCCGAGTTGGACCAGGACGGGACCAATCAGGTCGAATCCCAGGTGGTTTACGCCGGGGCAGGGGAAAACCCAACGGTCACGTTTGACATGGGTCCGCCAGTCGCGGAAGGGCAAATCGCCGACGAAGCACTTCCCCTGGCAGAACCCCCAAAGACGACGCTCAAAATCAAGGTCCCGAGCGACGCCGAGGTCTTTCTTGCCGGGAATAAAACCGCTTCCACAGGTGCAAACCGCGTATTCCAGACCAGCCAGCTACACCCTGGGCAGCGTTGGGACAGCTACACGATTCGGGCGGAAGTGATACGTGGTGGAAAGACCATCGTTCGGGAGCAGAAGATTTCGCTGCAGGCAGGCGAAACTCGGGAGTTGACAATGAACTTGCCTGGCGTCGAAGTGACAACTGTTGCTGTAAATCGGTAAGCAACCTTTTCCAATCTACAATTTTTGAAAACCTCGTCCGTGTCTTATGGCATGGACGAGGTTTTTTTTGCCACTTCATACGCTAGGGTACACGAGAAGAAGAAAATTTGGCTTTACCAGAGAGATCGACTCGGACCATAATCAATTCATGGGAAGAAAACGCTCCAGAAAAAATCCCCTCACTGAAAAGCCAGCAGTCACAGCGATTAAACCCTCGCTCCGCATTGCAATCAGCATGGTGCTGATTCTGCATCTGGTCGTCGTGATGGCCACCCCGTTGGGCATGGTCATGCCGGCCTCTCGGCTCGCACGGAAAATCCTCCAGTACGCTGCCCCCTATGTCCAGGCTGGCAATATCAGCCATGGCTATGCATTTTTTGCACCCGATCCCGGGCCAGGGCACATCATTGAATACGAACTCGTTTTTGAAGACGGCCGTACGCAGCGCGGCAAAATCCCTGACCTGCAGAGGCACTGGCCACGGTTGCGGTACCACCGGCATTTCATGCT
>JAUWIQ010000346.1 GCA_030605285.1 Planctomycetota bacterium | reverse complement strand
TTCGTTTTCTGCTTCGTAAGTTACTGAAAAACGCAGGTACGAGCCCGCATCATCCCAGGGCACGGTACAGATGGAATGCTCCGTAATTAGATACTGACTGGCCTCTTCGGCCGAGTCGAACTGCACTCCCCCACGAACTCCCGGGGGGCTACGGAGGTAAAGGAAGTAGGTACCCCCGGGCATTTCGGCTGGCAACCCGCACCGTTTGAGTATCTCGACCAGTTTTTTCAACCGCCGCTGGTATTTACTGCGGATTGTTTGGGGAATCTGCTCGTCCTTGAGGGCCACGATGGCAGCTTTTTGAATAGCAATGAATTGTCCCGAATCGGTGTTGTCCTTGATATCCGCAAAGGCATTGACGAGCCGCTCATTGCCGCAGACCCAGCCCATCCGCCAACCGATCATGTCAAAGCCTTTCGACAGAGAATGGACTTCCACCCCGACTTCCTTTGCCCCCTCCACCGCCAAAAAACTGAGTGGCTCCGAGTCGTAGCTGAGCATGATATGTGCGGCATCCTGGATTACAACAATTTCATTTTTCTGACAGAACGCTATGACCCGCTCAAAAAAATCACGCGTTGCTATCTGGCCGGTGGGGCTGTTCGGATAGTTGAGAACCAAAAGCTTGGCGAGGCGAAGAATGTCCTTGGGAATGGATTCCAAATCGGGCATAAATCCATTCTCAGCCAACAGAGGTAGGGCGTAGACACTGCCCCCGTAATATTTTGTGTGGGTGCCCGCAACCGGATAGCCCGGTACGGTCATGAGGGCGATATCTCCGGGATTGATAAAGGCCGCTGGCAGCATGGCCAGCGCGGGCTTGGAGCCAATCGAATGATTGATTTCAGTTGTCGCATCGAGTTGGACTCCGAGGCTGCGTGCCATGAATTGGGACGCCGCCTGCTTGAATTCATCAATCCCGTTGTCGGCATAACCGCGATTTTCTGGCTGGTTGATCTCATATCCCATTACGTCTCGGACCGATGGAGCGGCCATCGAATCATTTTCGCCGATACCAAAGTCCAAAAGTTCCCGCTCTGGGTGCGCATCGCGTGCCTTTCGCTTGGCCCGTTTGATCTTCTCAAACTTGTAGATATCGGTGCCTTTGCCGTAGGCGACTCCGCCAATACGCGCAGAGAAAAGTTTTTGGAAATAAGGGTCGTTCATGTGCCAGGTTGCTCGAAACTGTGATTCTGTTATCGGAGGAAACGCTCACAGCCTAACCGAGAATTCGCCATTTCGAAAGAGGCCGATGCTCCTGTATCCGACAGGATTGCGACGGTTGCTTATCTGCAGGCGGGATGATAATAACAAGTTTCAGACTCTGTGTTTCGCTCGATTTTTTGATCTGTGGGTTGTCCCATGTCCGTGCCACATCGCATTGCCTCCTTGCTTCCGAGTGCCACTGAAATTCTTTTTGGCCTCGGCCTAGGGAATCGTGTTGTCGCGGTGAGCCACGAATGCGACTACCCACTAGAAGTTGCCAAGCTGCCACGAGCGACCTTTTCCCACATGGATCGTGCGGCCTCAAGCAGGTCGATCGACGCCGCCGTTCAAGAGAGCCTGCAGGCGGGCAAGTCGCTTTACGGAATTGATCGACCCCTGCTTGAGCGACTGCAGTGCGACCTGATTATTACCCAGTCGCAGTGCGATGTCTGTGCGGTCAAGTACAGCGACGTGCTGGAGGCCATCGATCGTATGGGAGGTGTTTCTCGTGTACCGATTGTGGCTCTCAATCCCTATTCTCTGTCAGACGTTTTGAATGACATTATCCATGTCGGCCGAACCTGTGCACAGCAGGAAGCCGCAGAGCGCTATGCGGCCGGGCTTTCCCGACGGGTGGAGGACGTGGTCCTCAGGCTTCAAGATCTCCTCGCAGTAGAACGGCCGCGAACCGTGCTGCTCGAATGGATCGATCCGGTGATGCTGGCGGGAAACTGGATGCCTGAAATTTTACAATTTGCAGGTGGCGTTTGCGCGCTAGTCGAGGGCAAGGGTCACAGCCCCTACGTGGATTGGGAACAGATCGTGAGTTACGATCCTGAAGTGGTGATTGTTTGTCCCTGTGGTTTTGATCGGCAGCGTACGATCGTAGAAGCGGCACTGTTGCGGTCTTTTCCAGCTTGGAACGCGATCTCGGCGGTTCAACACGACCGTGTCTTTGCGGTGGATGGAAATGCTTATTTTAATCGTAGCGGACCACGTCTCGTCGAGACGCTTGAAATCTTAGCCCATTTGTTGCACCCCAGCCGTCTGGGTCCGCCCGAGTTGAAAAATGGTTCCTCCCCGCCCTGGTGTAAAATACCGGTTCCACCCTGATGGGGAGTCGGGAGGGTCTTTTCCGAACGGCCCCAGTCCTCTCAGCCATCGATTCGGATTGCTCGGTTTGCTAAGATGGAGTTTTTGTAGCCGACCAATGGAGTCCACCCTTTGCGGACATGCGCCATGCGGTTTGTCACGATATCTCTCTGCGCCCTGTTGCTGGTCTCCTGGGGGAATGCCCGGGCCGAGCCGAATCGTCCGCGCTCGGATCGCATTAATTTTTCCCAAGAGATCTGGCCAATTTTGCAGCAGCATTGTGCCGGCTGTCACGGGCCCGAGGAGCAGGAGGGCCAATTACGACTCGATGCCCGCGCCAGTTTTCGCCGAGGCGGTATTTCGGGCCCCCTGTTTCAGGCGGGACACGGTCCTCAGAGCCTGTTGCTGCAAAGACTCACCACGACGGATCTGGATCAGCGGATGCCCCTGGAAAACCCCCCGCTTACAGCTGCGGAGATCCAAACAATCACGCACTGGATCGATCAGGGTGCCGAGTGGCCCGAGGAGATCGGCGCGCGCACGGAGCCTGCAGAAACCCACTGGGCTTATCGCGCCCCAGAACTTCCGGAACTCCCCGAGGTGAAGCATCACCACTGGCCGCACCATCCAATCGATTTCTTTGTCTTGGCAAAGCTTGAACGGGAAGGGCTCATTCCGTCACCGCAAGCACCTCCGGCCACACGATTACGGCGGCTTTATCTCGATCTGATCGGTCTGCCCCCGACGGTCGAGGAGGTCGATGCCTTTTTGCGAGACCCGTCCCCTACCGCTTACAACGCCCTGGTCGATCGTTTGCTTGCCTCCCCACGTTTTGGTGAAAAGTGGGCCCGTAGCTGGCTCGATCTGGCCCGCTATAGCGACTCCAACGGCTATCAGGCCGATCAACTCCGTACCTTATGGGCCTATCGAGCCTGGGTGATCGATGCGCTCAATTCCGACATGCCGTACGACCAGTTCACGATCGAGCAGATTGCGGGTGATTTGTTTCCGGCCGCGAGTGTTTCCCAGAAAATCGCCACCGGTTTTCATCGTACTACGACCTGCAATATCGAAGCGGGCGTCGATCCCGAAGCGAATCGTACGAATCAGGTAATCGATCGCGTCAACACCACAGCGACCGTATGGCTGGGTACTACATTTGAGTGCGCCCAGTG
>JAUWIQ010000104.1 GCA_030605285.1 Planctomycetota bacterium | reverse complement strand
GTATTTCATAATCGGGCAACCGGTTCGCCGGATCAGGACTACTGTGAGAAGTCTCCTCCCGTAAAAGGAAATATGAATAGCGTGATAATCGTCCCAAGAATAAAGAAAGCCGTAGCGATCATTCCCAAGATCCTGCCGGCGACTGCTTTTCCTTCCGGCGGCACATTCATCTGTCGACATTGCGCCAGATAGATGTTCCCCAGAACCCAGGCAACAACGCCTAAAATTTGACAGGCCAATACGCCGACTAATCCCAGTACAAAAATCTTTGTCGCACCTTCTGGTTTTTGCTCCATTTTTAGGGCTCCTTTTCAATTGAATCGTCTCATGAATGTCCAATCCTCGTCCATCCACTGTCTACGAATAAGATGGAGTGACGGATTCGGAGAAAATCCTATGATTGAAAATCCGTTGTCAAACAAGCAAAGTCAGTTAAGGTTAGCTAAAGATTCCGCTCGTAACAATCGTGATCGCGAACGACCGGGAACAGATCATCCCAGTCGTTGTTTCCCTCAAGCTCGCGGCGAAAGCAATTTTCGCGCTGCAGCAAAAACCGCATCGAACATCTCTTCGCTCAAGCGACCGGTGAACGTGTTTTGCTGGCTCGGATGGTAGCTGGCGAGCAGGGTGCGTCCGCCGGCAAGTGAGACCTGGGCGCCATGGCCAAATTTGGGCCGCTTGCCCGTCAGCCATTCTCGACGGAAAGCAACATCGACCAGCTGTTTCCAGGCAAGTTGACCAAGCGCTAAAAAAACCGTTGCCGGTATCAGTTCGAGCAGTTCATCGAGCCAGGCGCGACAGTGGGCGATCTCCTCGGTAGTTGGTTTGTTTTGTGGTGGAGCGCAGTGGCAGGCATTGGTGATCGCGCAATTCAAGAGCTGCAAACCATCATCGAGAGACGCCGAGCGGGCCTGATTGGCAAATCCCGCCTTTGCTAATCCGCGATAGAGCCAATCTCCGCTACGGTCTCCCGTAAACATTCGCCCGGTACGATTGGCACCATGCGCACCGGGTGCGAGACCAACCACCAGCAATTGCGCGGCGGGGTCACCGAAGTTTGGTACCGGACGCCCCCAGTATTCCAGCTCCCGGTAGGCCCGCCGTTTGGTGTGTGCGACGTGCCGGCAATGGTCACGCAGTCGTGGGCAGAGCTCGCATTGCACAATGTTGCGATTGAGCTGTTGCCATGCCAGTGGTTGCTCGCGCGAGGGGCTTGGGTTGGTAGGCACGACCTTCCCCACTGCGGATTAAAGCGAGTCGTCCAGCGCGTCGACGAGATTTTCAAAACGATCCAACGCGGCTGCCACTGGTTCGGGCCGCTCCATATCGACTCCGGCATCTCGCAAAAGTTCCAAGGGGTACTTGCTGCAGCCGGTCTTGAGAAAGTTGAGGTAGGCATCCAGTTCTTTCCGCCCACCCTCTGTGACCCGATCCGCCAGCGCGATCGCGGCGGACATGCCGGTGGCGTATTTGTAGACGTAAAACGCGCGATAAAAATGCGGGATCCGCAGGCATTCGAGCAGCGCACCGTCATCAATCTCCAGTTGCGGTCCCAGATATTTTTTCAGCAGGTGCCGGTAGACATCTTGCAGCGCATCGAGCGTCAAAGGCTCGCCCGCCTCATAGAGGGCGTGCGTACTGCGTTCAAACTCGGCAAACATCGTCTGGCGATAGATCGTGCCCCGGATGTTGTCGATTTCTCTTGCCAGCAGCAACTGGCGGTGACTTTTTTTGCGTGCCTTGGCGAGCAGGTGTTTCGTCAGTAATTGCTCATTGAAGGTACTCGCCACCTCGGCGACAAAAATTGTGTAGTTGTAGTATGGGAAGGGTTGGTGCTTTGCAGAATAGTAACTGTGCATAGAGTGCCCGGCTTCGTGAGTCAGGGTGAAGACATCATTGAGCACCCTCGGCTGAAAGTTCATCAGGATATAGGGGTCGCCATCATAAGAACCCGCACTGAAAGCACCACTCGTCTTGCCTAGGTTGGGATAGCGATCGCACCAGCCGCCTCGCAATCCTCGGGCAAGGGTGGCGACATACGATTTGCCCAGGGGTGCGAGCGACTCGAGCACCACGTCCACCGCCTGTTGCCATGTGTGACGCAAGCGGGCGTCGGGGAGCAGCGGCGCGTACTGATCGTATAAGCAAAACTTTTTCAGATGGAGATATCTGCCCCGCAGTGCATAGTATTTGTGTAGTGCGGGGAGGTGATCGCTGACGGTGGCGATCAGGTTTTCGTAGACCGCATTCGGAACCCGATCGGGAAACAACGAGGCCGACAAGGCGTCCTTGTGTCCGCGTGCCCGCGCGTAGTAAACGTCTTTGCGAATCGATCCCGAAAGAGTCGCGGCCAGGGTATGTTGGTATTGGGAAAATGTATTGTAGTAAAGTCGGTAGGCCTTGCGCCGCACCGCGCGTTTGGGGGACTCCATGAACCTGCCCAGGTTTCCGTGGCCGAGTTCTATTGGATTGCCCTCTTCGTCGCGAACGATTCCGAAGCGGATGTCGGAATTGTGCAATTGCTGGAATATCTGCTGGCTGGCCGTGGCCATTTCGCCCTGCATGGCCAGCAGCTTTTCTTCGCGGCGGCCCAGCGTATGCGGTTTGTAGCGCACGAGTCGCTGCACCGCCAATCGCCAGGGCCGCATCGCCGCGGCAGCCAGATATTTTTTGAGGCGGTTGGCCGGGATTGCAAGCAGTTCGGGGCGAATGAAACTGGCGGCCTCCTCGACCTCGCGGTCCACGCTCAGGTAGCGGCCCATCATTCGTTGGTATTCGCTGTTGGTGGAGTCCTCCGCAGTTTTCAGGTGAGCGTAGTAGGCAAGCCGTGCCCCGGCCCGCTCAACTTCACTGTCGAACTCGAGGCAGTTGACCAGGGTTTTCACGCTCTTCGCCAGTTTGCCTTGGAATGCCTGATAGCCAGTCATCTGTTTTTGCCAGCGCAGGAACGCTTTTTCCCAGGCCTCGTCGCTGGAAAACAGACTACTCAGATCCCAACAATCGGCGACCGGGACTGCACTGCGGGGGCGGAGCTGGGCGACGCGTTTTTGTGGCCGTTTTTTTTTGCGATTTACAGATGTTTTTGCCATGGTGTGGGATTCGAGATGGTTTGGATTTGGTGATTTGCAAAGGTCCGGGGCTCAGACGGCCGCGAACACCCAAGTCGGCTCGCGATCTTTCGGGAACGGCGGTATCTTAGCGGAAACCAGCTGAATGAGAAGGGGGGCGCCGCTCACCAAACCAGCAGGGCGGTACCCCAGGCGAGCCCCCCCCCAAAACCGGAGATCACAATGCGGCTGCCCGGATGGATGCGTCCTGCTTGATTCGCTTCGTCGAGCGCCAGCGGTATACTGCCCGCGGACGTGTTACCGTATCGATCAACGTTTACCAGCACTTTCTCTTTGGCGATGCCAAGATTTTCGGCCGCAGCATCAATGATCCGCGAGTTTGCCTGATGCAAAATTAACAAATCGATGTCCTCAATACCAAGGTCCGCGGCCTGGAGGACATCGTGGGTTGTGGATTCGATCAAACGGATGGCCCATTTGAAGACAGGCCGTCCGTTCATGTACATGAGATGTAGGCCATCCGAGACGCCGCGCTCGGTGAGAGGATTCGCCGAGCCACCCATTTTGATGCAGAGTAAATCGTGTCCCGAACCATCAGCCCCGAGCGTATAGGCCATTAGCCCCTGGTTTGCGGAGCCCGCTTCGACCAAGACCGCTCCCGCGCCGTCCCCAAAAAGGGGATAGGTCTTTTTGTCTGTCGGATCCGCAATGCGGGAATTGATGTCGGCGCCGATGAGCAACGCAAGCTTGCTCGTCCCATTAGCCACGTATTGCATGCCCGTGACTAGGCTGTAGATGAAGCCTGCGCAAGCGGCCTGCAAATCGAACGCGGGACCGGTAATCCCCAACCGCTCCTGGACCTGGCAAGCGGCCGCCGGCATGGGAAAGTCTGCCGTAAACGTGCCAAGTATCACGAGATCAATTTCGTCAGCAGAACGGCCTGATCCCTCCAGACAACGTTCGGAGGCAATCACGGCCATGTCGCTGGTAGCCATTTCCGGTGGAGCGTGCCGTCGTTCTCGTATCCCGGTCCGCTGGAGGATCCAATCGGCATCATAACCGAGCGAGGAGAGATCCTCGTTACGAACAATCTCATCCGGAACGTAACTACCGGTCGATACGATACGAACCCCGGGAAGGCGGCTGAGCCTGGATCCGCAAGTCGCTATCAATTTCTCAGACATTGCTTCCCATCTATTGTGTCTGAAACGCATGCGATGCGAGCAATAATAAAAGGCAACTTCTGGTCACCCGCAAAGTTCTAACAAGGTTACGCATTTCCACGCGCTTTCACAAGCCCAAGCAGATCGCACAACCTTTGGCACAACGCAGGGAACCATTGCGCTCAGGGGATGTGCAGATTCAGACGTTGGCTTTCGCGAAAACAGTGGCCCCTTCGCAGATCGGAACGTGTTGCACAATGTTTGCCGCCACTTTCTCTCAAGTTATTGAGATCAGAGCTTGCCGACGTGAATGATTTCAGGCAACTTCCGCCGGTGCAGGGGCTGCACGGGTGTACAACAGCGAGTTCCTCTTTTTCCCAACCTGACGAATGGCAGAGGTATTCCGCATTACGTAGGCGATCCGCTGTGCAATGGTACGAGAGACCTCGAGTTGTTCGGCGAGGTCTCCCGTATGGAATGGTTGTGGAAGGTCGATCTTGCCGAGCAGTTTCCACAAATCAGACCCGCTCTGAATGCGGATCGCACCGTGGACCTCAATAAGTTTTTGATCTTCCACGAGGAAGTCACTTTTTCGCCAACGGCGGCGACGGCCATGTCCGGGATACCGCCATTCCTCCGCTTCCACCATCACCACCTCAATGGCCAGGCTCGGATGGGGAAAGACCTGAGTGAAATAAAGTAGTTCATCAAAAATATCCAGCCAGCTGGCCCGTTTGGGACTTTTCCGGCGACTGACAACGCGTCCACCTTTTTTTGTGCGTTTGATAAGTTGTTTGCTCTGCAACAGAGGCTTGACGATGAGTACCTGATGTTTTTTCAGCAGCTTCTTTATCTTGTCCCGGATTGCCGACAACGAACTGTGCTGGATTTCTACCAGCCAGTCGCCCGCGAGTGCGTCAATACGGAAGTTGCCTATGCGAACTTCCAGACGTGTCTGCTCGTCCGCATAATGGAGCTTGAGATCGCGATGGAGTGAGGTTTCCATATCGAAAAACGACCCTGAGAAATTGCCCGCCCGGGCGGTGGATAATTGTGGATAATTAGCGCACCTTCGCGTGTCTTTTATTTATCGGCGATCCGCAGGCCTTTGCACCACAAGCAGTTGCGGGGGGCAAGAGATCGACGGGCGGCTACTTGGAGGCCGCTGCCGGTTCGATACCAAAATCCCGTATGGTCAGCAGGCTTTGGAGTGAATAGCCTTTTTCGAGAAAGGCATGTTCCCCACCTTCCAGGCGATCAATGATGGCAATCACCCCCTGGACCTTGAGGCCAAAGTTTTCCGCCCGTTCAATCGCCAGCAGGGAGGAACTGCCAGTCGTGACGACATCCTCAACAATCACGACCCGGTTGCCAGGCTCAACGGGTCCTTCAATATACCGCTGCAGGCCGTGGGCTTTGGCTTCCTTACGGACCATAAAACCCTTGAGAGAAAGCTTGCGGGTGCCGGCCAGGGTCAGCACGGCTGCGGTGATCGGATCGGCACCGATCGACATGCCACCCACCGCATCGGGCAGAGAGTCGCCGAGTCGCTCCAGAATACCTGCGGCCACCAGACGGGCGCCGGTGGCATCAAGTGTGACCTGTTTCCCGTCGAGATAATAAGTCGCTTTTTTCCCGGAGACAAGGGTGAAGTCCCCGAACTGGAGGGCTTTTTCTCGGACCAGATCCTTGAGGGCCTGATGGTCGTACACGGGAGGTGGTTCTCCGGGTGCTACAGCCTGCGAGTGAACCTGAAATGCAAAAAGTGCGACAACGCGCACACTTTCGACCCGCAATGCTGCTCATTCTAACGGGTAAGTCCGAGCTGACCAGAGAGGCGCCTCGAGGGCCGTCTGCCCGGGGTGGGAATTCCACGAGCTGCGTGGAATCCGTTGCGACGCACGTGCCCCGCCGCCTATCGTCGGATCGTGACCTTCGATCCTTGGGAAAGGATATCAAAAAGGTCGTCGGCATCGCGCGAAGAAACACCAATCCGGCCTGGCCGGTCGCCCGGGATTGCCCGGGCAGTATTTACCATGCCTGCAATACCCAGTTGCGGACCGGAGGAGACGGGAGCCGCTCCCAACCCATAACCGGGTCCCAATTGAATCCAGGGCTGGTTGTCATGATTGCGGTGCATCCGGGTTTTGTCCTGGACCACGAAGGGCCCGACGATTTGTTCGAATTCGGGCCCCAGGATGAGTGCAAAACGGCCTGCGTAACGGCCACCCAGCCATAAGGTGAGTTGCTGTTTTTTGCTGTTGATGGTTGCATTGAAGGGACCGCGCACGACTTTTAACTCCTGGCCGGGAGAGATTGCGGCGCGATTCTCAATTTGATTGATTTTGCGCAAGAGCCCTTTAGGAATTTTGTGAATGTTGGCAATCTGTTGCAAGGATTCACCCTGGCGAACCCGATACGCCGGTTCAATCAGGTGTTTCCGCGAGTAAATCACGGAGCCGGCAATGCGATCTAAAAGATTTGTGAGTTGTTCGTGCTGCTTCGCTTGAATCCGGGGATCTTCATACCAGATGGAGAGGGTCAAAAGGGCGGTTGCCATTTGGCCCTGTTGCAGTTGGCTACGGGCAGACTGCAAGGCCGCCTCAAACGCGGAATTGGAATGGGCCGCATCCTTTGCACCTTGGGGACTTGGGGCCGTCGCCAGGGTGGTCTGTGGCCGACTCTTGAAATTCGCATTCGGCGGTCCGGCACCGGTGGCTGTGGAGGGAGGGGATGT
>JAUWIQ010000114.1 GCA_030605285.1 Planctomycetota bacterium | reverse complement strand
TCGACTACCGGCTGATCGACTACCGGGGGCGTGGATTTTTTACATCCGGAAAACACAAAAACAGTGGCTACCAAAATCCCCAATCCTGCCAGACAAAACTTCATGACGAGGTTCCCTTACACTGCTATTTCGTCGTGGACTTGCGTGCGGATACAAAGCATTTCCTAGCTCCCCGCCTCGCATACTGCACCATTGCATTATGCTGGCAGTATCTCGAAAACGGCTGAGCAAAACAAGCGGCTCTCGTCAGCGGCCACCCGCTTGACTCGTTGTCAGCGACCTAAGCGAGCGATACCATGGGAGACGCAAACTCTGGCCGAGTGGCGGAATTGGCAGACGCACGGGACTTAAAATCCCGTGGGGGGTAACCCCCGTGAGGGTTCGATCCCCTCCTCGGCCATTTTACCTGTTAATGAATGACCTCGGGATTCCGGATGATGAAGCTCACCCAGGCGATTCTCCTCTCGATCTGCTTCTGCGGTATTCCCGCCCCCCTCGAGGCGGCCGATACGCTTCCACCGATCCGGAGTGTGGAGGCCCAGCCCCTCAAATCCCAGGCCGATCGCGTCGCGCAGGCCCTGAGGTTCCTTGGTCAGCCCTTGACCAAAACGCAGCAAGATGCGCTCCAAGCGGCCATGAAAGAGACCGCTCCGAAGCAGGCGGTCGGCGCGATCCAGCAGGTACTCGATCCGCTCGTGCTGGCGGCGGTGCAGATCAACCCGGAGAGCCGTGTGAAGGTCGCTGCCGGACCTGCAAAACGGGAATTGCTGCAACACGGTTGGACCCTGTTCCTGATCAAGGTCCACAATCAGGCAGCCGTCACGGCACCGCTGCGGGTGGAGAGTCCCAATTCTGCACCCGTCTACCGCCAGTCGAACGGAAGCTCGAAGCCTACGAGTCCGCTCGGACCTGAGCATCTCGAGAATCGCTGGCTGACACTCGAATCCTACAACAAGCAGCCAATGATGCCGAAGCTCTCGGGATTGAAACTCGAATACCGTATTGTGATGATCTACAGCCGCGATGCAGGCAAGCGCGAGGCAACCCTGTTGTTCGACGTAGGTCAAGGGACGCAGGACCTGGGCTTTCGGAACGAACTGCCTTTGTTGTTCGACTGTCGGCCGGCGGTCGAGGTCGAATTGCAAGTACTCGACCATGACGGAGAACCGACCACGGGACAATTCATTATTCGCGATGCCAAGGGACGTATTTTTCCCTCCCGTTCCAAGCGGATGGCGCCCGATTTCTTCTTTCATGATCAGATCTACCGCCACAGCGGCGAAGTTGTTTTGTTGCCGGCGGGAGAGTATGAGGTGACCTACACGCGGGGGCCCGAGTACCGGATCCTCAAAAAGTCTATTACCGTGCCCGCTGCAGCGCGACACAAAGAGACCTTTGCGTTGAAACGGTGGATTGAACTCGCGGACCATGGTTGGTACTCGGGAGACCACCATATCCATGCCGCGGGCTGCGCGCATTACGACGCACCCTCTCAGGGAGTGGGACCCGATGCGATGATGCGGCATATCCTGGGCGAGGATCTCAACGTCGGCTGCGTCCTCTCCTGGGGACCATGCTGGTATCATCAGAAAGAATTTTTCTCCGGCCAGATCGACAAGTCGTCCCGGCCCGGCTACCTGATGCGCTACGATGTCGAGGTCTCGGGGTTTCCTTCGTCCCACGCAGGACACCTCTGCCTGCTCAACCTCAGCGAAGATGATTATGCCTATCCAGAACCGCAGTCCTTCGACTGGAGATTCGACGGCGAACAGGGTCGTTTCGAGGGCCGCAAGACGGAACGGCTTGGCCAGTGGCCGAGCTGGAATCTGCCGATCCTTAAATGGGGTCAGGCGCAAGGCGGTGTGGTCGGGTACTCGCACAGCGGTTGGGGCCTAGCGGTCCCCGAAACATCGTTGCCGAACTACCGGGTGCCACCTTTCGACGGAATCGGGGCCAATGAGTACATCGTCGATGTGGTCCACGACGCCTGCGATTTTATCTCGGCGGTCGATACCCCGAGTAGCTGGGAACTCAACATCTGGTACCACACGCTCAACTGTGGTTATCGTTGCCGCATCAGCGGTGAAACTGATTTCCCCTGCATTTATGGCGATCGGGTGGGGCTGGGCCGCGTGTACGTCAAACTCGACGGAGATAGCGATGAGGGCGGTCCGCTCACTTACAAGCGCTGGATCGACGGCATCCGCGACGGCCGCAGCTACTGTAGCGACGGCCTCAGTCATTTGTTTGACTTCGAGATCAATGGGCTGGGTGTTGGCGAAAAAGGTGTGGATGGAAGCGCCAGTGCGCTGGCCGTCAGGAGTGGCGAACCGTTGGAAATTTCCGTCAAGGCAGCGGCTCTCCTTGACGAGGAGCCGGATGAGGCGATACGTAAAAAACCGCTCACCCAAAAGCCTTACTGGCACATTGAACGCACAAGAATTGAGGATTCGCGTCGTGTGCCGGTGGAACTTGTTGTCAACGGAGAACCGGTCGAGCGTCAGGAAATCGTCGCCGACGGCACAATCCATAAGTTGCATTTCGATTATCAGCCAAAGATTTCGAGTTGGATTGCAGTCCGCATTCTGCCGGCAGCGCATACCAACCCGATCTTTGTCGAGCTGGATGGCAAACCGATCCGTGCCAGCAAGAGGAGTGCGCAGTGGTGCCTTGAATCGGTGGACAAATGCTGGAAAGCGAAGAGGCCGCGAATTCGCAAGCACGAGCAGGCCGCCGCGGCGGCCGCATTCGATGTCGCGCGCGAGGCCTACCGCAAGATCCTTGCCGAGTCGTACGACGATCTAGGGAACTAGTCTCGCAGCATCGCCCAAAAATCTGCTTGTGCGAACGACTCAACCGCTCGTGGCAAGCAAGCCTTGACTTTGGCATCCAAATCGGACAAGGTTTGCGGGGGTCGAGCACGTCTTCCGGCAGCAAGAGGGCCACGGTCCGGCTCGAAAAAACGGCAGTTGTTCGAGCCTCACCTCGGCCAAAGACCAAACTTCAATTAGCTTTTCGATAAGCGACACCCCGTGGATCTAGCATGGCGTACGACGCGGTAATCGTGGGCTCGGGACCCAATGGACTGTCAGCCGCCATCACTCTGGCCCGCGCAGGTCGCCGAGTCCTTGTCTGCGAAGCGAAGGACCAGCTTGGCGGAGGGATGCGGTCGGCCGAGTTGACGCTACCCGGATTCGTCCATGACATCTGCTCTGCCATTCATCCTCTGGGAATCGCTTCCCCCTTTTTTCAAAATACGCCCCTAGAAAAATTTGGTCTCAATTGGATCCAACCGGAATTGCCGGTAGTCCATCCGCTGCCCGACGGAACGGCAGCTGTTTTACAGCGCTCTTTATCCGCAACTGCCGAGTCGTATGGTGCAGACGCTCAGACCTATTGCGGCCTTGTGGAACCATTTGTTGCAGATGCCGAGAAGTTGCTCTCGCAACTTCTCGCACCCCCGGGAATCCCCCGCCACCCCTGGCTGATGGCCCGCTTTGCCCGCCAAGGTTTTCGTTCCGCCGAGCAAATCGTAAACGCCTACTTTTCTGAGGACCGAGTGCGGGGAATGTTTGCCGGAATGGCCGCGCACAGCGTGCGGCCACTCAAGAGTGCGCTGACCGGTGCCGTGGGGCTCATGTTTTGCCTGACGGCCCATGCTAGCGGTTGGCCCCTGCCGCAGGGCGGCTCCCAGTCGATTGCGAATGCGATGCAAGGCTATCTCGAGAGTTTGGGTGGTGAAGTCGTGACCGGGACCGAGATCCGGTCGATGGCCGATCTTCCGTCGGCCTCGGCAATCCTGTTCGATCTGGCCCCCCAGGCGGTCAGCCGCATCGCTGCAGAACAACTCCCCGTCCGGTATCGCCACAAGCTGGAACGCTTTCGCCATGGGCCCGGAGTGTTCAAGATCGACTGGGCACTCGACGGCCCGATCCCCTGGAACAACGCAGCGGCAAGGCGGGCCGGTACGGTACACGTTGGCGGAACGTTTGAGGAAATCGCAGCGGCCGAAGCGGAAGTCTGGACGGGAAAAATCCCCGCACGGCCGTTTTTACTTTTGGCCCAACAGAGCCTGTTCGACGACTCGCGGGCCCCGACCGGCAAACAGACCGGTTGGGCCTACTGCCATGTGCCGAGCGGTTGCACTGTCGATATGACCGAGAAGATCGAAGCGCAGGTAGAACGCTTTGCGCCCGGATTCCGGGATCTCATTCTCGGGCGGCATACCCTCAATCCCGCTGCGATGGAACAATACAACGCCAACTACGTGGGTGGAGATATTTCCGGGGGCGTGATGGATCTGGCCCAAATCCTTGCCCGACCGGCAATGCGACTCTCACCCTACACAACTCCGAATAAGAAGCTGTTTCTCTGTTCTGCTTCCACACCGCCCGGCGGGGGAGTCCATGGGATGTGCGGATTGCACGCCGCACGAGCCGCCCTGCGGACAGTACTCCGCGCTTAAGGGAGCAAACCGCAACTGTTTCGCAATGTGTAGCCCGAGGTGCAAAAAGAAAGCGGTGCAAAAAGAAACTCGAGGCTACGGTTCGCGACAGCGGATCAGACTCATGACCGCAAAGGCGGTTCCGTACGGCTGATGGTAGTCGTAGAGGGGAAAGTCCCACCAGCAACCATCTTTTTCCTGCAAGCCGAGTAACCGCTGAGCCAGATGCGCCTTGTAGTTCGCCTGCTTCTCCGCAGGCAATTCCAGCATACAACCCGACGCATAATAGTAAGCGTAATAGACAAAGTATCCGGCCACCGCAAAATAAGATTCGTGCGGAATGGGCCGCTTGCGGGCAATATCCAACCATAAATTGCGGGCGAAGATACGATCCAGCCAATCGATCAGTGCCTGATCAGTCACCCCTTTGTCGCCATCGCGGCGGAGTGCCAGATTACAAACCTGACTGCGACCCAGACTCCCACCGGGCCGATTGATCGAGTACATCGGTTTGAACCAGTGGTGTGCCCCGTACAAGTAGCTGAAATCGGGTTTCCGCATGCGTTTGATTGAGACGACCGCCCGCGCGGTCACCGATTCGGGTACGTTAAAACCGTGAGCGCGTGCACGCTGCAGTTCAATCACACAGGGCGCCGCGGAAAAGCTGGTCACGATGCTCGAGGGCCGCTTGGCACCGATCGTAAAATCGTAATACCCCCAGCCCCCGTTGATCGATTCGTAGCGGGTGAGCAACTCAATCTGGTCGCGGACATACTGGGCGAGTTTTTCTGCCTTTTGCGGGTTCTCGCTGGCGCGATCTTTAAGGAGCATCAACGTCTGCAAGCTGTAGGCGTGTGCCCAGATATTGTAGAGGGCCGTCGCGTTGGCCCGACGGACCTTGGGCAACTCGGCAAGAATCCACCGCTCACCACGATCGATAGCCTGCTGGACCGACTCGCGGGGGTCGCCCGACTGGATCATCGCGGTCACGGCCATACACGTTACCGCAGCGCGAAACCCATGGTGTGCGCCGGGCACGGGCGCATAAATATCGAGCGCTTTCGTTCGCCGCGGTCCACCCCAGGAACCGTTTTTATTTTGGGTTTGGCAGAGATGGTCGATGCCCCGGGCAATGCTTGAATCCAAGGCTTCACGACTGGGCGGCTCGACCGGAGCGGGCCTGGGAATCTCAATATCTTTCGGTGGCCGATAGGAGTCGGCCAGGGCAAGTTTGCCTTCGCCCTCCGGCGTGGCACTCTCGACTGGGCCGCTGGCGAACAGACCTCCAGCCAGCAGCAGCACGACCGACAGCAAGGACTCTCCCCGCACGGACCGCTCAGTCCGGGTTTTTTTCCAGAATTTTGTCACCCGGCTTCAATCCTCTGAGAATTTCAATGCGGTCCCCCACGTGACGGCCTACCCGCACACTCTGCTGTTTTTTCTCGCCTTTCTCATCGACTAGATAGACAAATTCCTTGCCTTCATCGCCAGTATCTGCCACCGCGTTCTTCGGAACCAGGATCGCACTCGGATGCTTGTAGCCTTGAATCACGGCTTCGCACGCCATGCCCGCAACGATGTGAACGGCTGGCTGATCCAACTCGACATCAATCTCCGCATCGAATTTCTCGGGTGATACGGGGTTTGAGGAAATCTGCTGCAGGGAACCCGTAATCTTATGGCCAGGCAGCGCGGCGGGAATGACGGTGACCGCATCTCCCACCTTGAGGTCACTAAGCTGTTTTTCTGCCACCGTCGCGCGAACAATCAGATCTTCATTCCGGACAATGGTCATCACCACGGCACCCGGCTGAACTGCCGAGCCGGGTACCAGCGACTTGCCCTGAGCAGTGGAATCGGGCCATTGACCACGCACAGGTTGTCCGTAATAAACCGTACCCGCATGCGGCGCATAGAGGGTCATCAACTTGCGATCGCTTTGCATCCGCGCAAGCTTGCGTTCTAGTTTCTCCAGATCCACCCGCTGCTTCGCCAGGGCCAACTCTTTTTCCTTGATCGATGCGGGCAAGGCAAATTCAGCCTTTGCCAAATCCAGTGCGGCGCGCTGTTGCAGATGATGCAAATCCGCCGCCTGACGTGGCAGTTCCACGTTAAGGAAACGATCCTGAGCGGCAAGCACTTTTTTTAAACGGTACTTTGCGGCATCCACCCC
>JAUWIQ010000345.1 GCA_030605285.1 Planctomycetota bacterium | reverse complement strand
TATCCAATAGACGCGCCCAACCAAGACGATGACGAATACTCGCCTCATCATTTTTCTGCTGCATTGCGAGTTGGTAATCTACCATCGCCTCATCTTCACGACCGCTGCCCGCTTTTAAATCGGCTCTCCGGCTATACAAGTCCGCAAGTGCCTCGTGGCTGAGTAGGCCGACACCCTGAGATTCTGCCGCATCAAAATCTGCGAGGGCCTGCTTACCGATATCCGCAAGGGCTTGCGTGCTATGCTCGGTATTCTCCCTGACTGCTTGTCTTCTTAACATTTTCCATAATCGATGCCTCACCCGCCCACGTCCTAAAACGGCCACGGGCCATTGGGAACGCACCCGCAAAGCCCGGTCGAAGGAAAGCTCTGCCTGACGGAGATTTTCAGAGGCCAAGGACCTATTACCGGCATCCCGTGCGCGCATCGCCAGTTTTTCATAAACTCCTCCCAAGCGATACTCTACGCGGGGATCATTCGGGGCAATTCTTTGGGCCGCCAGTAAATCCTGCAACGCGGCATCTGTCTCACCAAACCGTAGTCGTGTCTCTCCACGTCCTAACAAGGCAGACAGATATTCGGGATATTGCTGTAGTGCTTGAGAAAAATAATCGATAGCCTGATCAATCTCATCTTGAGACTCGTTTTTTTTATTGGTTTTCGCAAGAACCGCAGCCCTCTCTGCATGGGTCGTACCCAGGTTACTGAGGGAGCCAAGATCACGCGACTCCAATTGGTGACTTCTCGCAAATTGTTCGCCCGCCAGCGACAGCCACTTCATTTTTTGTCGCAAATTGGCTTCCTCGCCAACACTCGTTGCGCGGGTCAAGTAAATGACACCCCGATTATTTGCTACCGCATAAAAATTAGGCGCAATACTTTCAGCTCGATTGAGTGCCGCATGTGCGGCCTCCCAATCTCCTAAGTCGGCCAAAGCAAGCGCCTTGCCAACATAAGCCCAGGCAAACTGGGGTCGCAAACGAATTGCCTGATCGTAAGCGGCAACGGCTCGTACCGGTTGCCGCAATTCCAGCCAGCAAACCGCCAGCATCATATGGGACCAGACATGATCCGGATTTTGCAGAAGTGCGTTTTCATACTGAGTGATCGCTCCGAGAATATCGCCTTGGGTTCGCTCGTCCGTGCCTTCGATGAAAAAGTCGAACGCAGTGGCCGGTTGCGTTTGATGCAACTGCTGTCGATCCGACTCCGCTCGGTCTTCCTCGCCCAGCCTTTGATAATAGTCCGAACGCAACCGATAAACCGCCCGCCGACCTCGCCGCAACTGTTCCGCGTCAGCCAACATTTCGATTGCCTTACGAAGCGTCTCCGGTTGTTTGTCCTCGGGAGCCAGAAGTACTTCCAATCTAGCCAAGAGGACAATCGCTTCAGCCAGGTTTTCACGTAATCGATTCACCGCCTCGCTATCGAGATTCTCTGATTCGAGGCGATTTTTCCAATCTCCTTCCTGGTAGGTGTTATAGATAGATCGACAAAGATCTCTGCCGGCCAATGTCTCCCCATAAATCGCTCGAAAACGCACCTCGTCCATACTTCCATCCACCTGCGCGAGCATCTTGCCGAACTGCTCCCGTGTGTCGATTGATTGCTCCACTTGCTGACGCTGTTCCGCAGCATCCGCAAAAATATCGCTCAGCGAACTGCGTTTTTTGGCCGTTGCCGCCGCCTGCGTAAAGAACTTCAGTGCCTTCGGCAGATCGTTCGTGGCGAGGGCTTCCTGACCGGCTCCCAGATTTTTCTGCACATCACTCAGCGCCTCTTGATCGCGAGTGGCTTCGACCTGAAACCAGACCGTCGCCGCAATCAATGTCGTCACCAGCAACGCCGCCGTTGCACTTACGGGCACTTTATGATGCCTGGCAAACCGAAACGCCCGCTGTATGAACGGCTCTCGGTAAACTGTAACGGGTGCGTCGGCAAGCCAACACTCCATGTCCTCTGCCAACGTACCCGGACTCGGATACCGATTTTCCGGTTCCGGGGCCATCGCCTTCACGCAGATCGCTTCCAGGGCCCGTGGCACATCCGGAGCGACTTCGCAGGGGTGTTTAAAATTACCCACCGCCACCTGCTGGAGGGCAGTTTCTCCCTGGAATGGGAACTTGCCCGTGAGAATACGATAGAGTGTGGCACCGAGACTGTAGATATCGCTCGCGGGTCCAACCACGTCTACCGAACCGAGAGCCTGTTCGGGACTCATGTAGGCCGGCGTGCCGACAACCGAACCGGGCAACGTGGCACTCGCGTTTCGAATCTTCACCGGCAACGGTTGTTCATCGGCCCGCAAACTTTCCACATCCTCTTCATCAACCTTTTTGGCCAACCCCCAATCGACTACAAGTGTCTCGCCGTAACGGCCAAGCATGATATTGTCGGGTTTGATGTCACGGTGAATGATGCCCCGACTGTGTGCGTAATCAATCACCTGACAAACGTCGATGAAATGATTGAGTAGTTTGCGAAAATCGAGCCGCCGTTGTCCCGGATCGCGTGGTTCATCCATCAACTTATGAAATCGCGAGATTGCCTTGGAAAGCGTTTCACCTTCAATAAATCGCATCGCATAATACAACTGTCCATCCGGATAGTGCCCCAAACCGTAAACGGGAACCACACCTGGATGTTCCAGCGCACCTGTGATCCGAGCCTCCTGCGCAAACCGCTCGCGGCTCGCCTGGACATTGGCATAGCGCGGTTTGATCTCCTTGAGCGCTACTTCCCGCGGGACCTCCCGATCCATTGCGATATGAATTTCACCCAGCCCCCCCTTATCGTGGAATCGCAGCTTCTTAAATCTTAACGACTGCGGATCAGAAGCTGGCTGATAAACAGCCTCTGCGGCATCTGGATCTCCAATCACCGCCTCGGAATTCGCCGCCCACAACGGAAAACTAGGATTGGTAAGATTAGTAAGATCTTCCTTGGAAGGCGTATGGTCTATGGTTTGAAAGTTTTCCTCTTCCCGACTGCCAGCATCCGGATCAATGTCTGGTGGCGATGTCTGATCCAGGGTCTCAGAGATACTCTCTTGGGAATCACCGTCGCCTCGGTCTATCTTCTCTGCAACCAGATTTCTGAGATGTTCGCGATCGACAGCGGAAAGTAGACCCAGGTCTTCGAGGGTTCCTCCGAGCGACTTATTTCGCTCCGCCTTCCAAACATTGGCTGCCCGAATCAATTCATCCGAAGAAATAATTTTCATCTCCACCGCCAAGATGCCAAGCAAAAAATCCTGATCTGGCGAACGGTCATTCATAAGCGCACCCTAAAAATAAAAAGGTGGGTTCGCCGGCCGCTGGGGAAATGGATTACCCGATCGAATAAAAAACTGGGGGGAGGACGGAGACGCGTTCACCATCTTCCTAAATCGCGAAACATTTCGGCCAATTTTCTCACTGAAACCGGCAATTCCCACGCGCGGCACAACGGAAACCCAACTCGCTAAGCGAGGCATGGTCAC
>JAUWIQ010000047.1 GCA_030605285.1 Planctomycetota bacterium | reverse complement strand
GGGACGCCTATCTCTAGGCGGCCAGTGCGAAGTTACCTTCGGCAAATAAATAGTGTGGTCAGCTTTTAACGTGGCCAACTGACCAACCACGGCACGCCACTTTCACTTCAAGCTATCCGGTCGAACCCAGTTCGCCCCCTAGAAGGAGATGGCATTCAGGCGACAGACAGGTTGCCATTACGGTAAAAGACCCTAAAATCGCCCGCCGCCATTATAGCCTAATCGGCCACTTAGGTGGCCAGTTGCCAGATAATTACCGCAATTCCCAAGGGGAAAAGCCAACCGGCAAACCAGGCCAGCCGACCCCGCTCGACGATCCGCACCAGGAGCCAGAGTGAAGCGAGCCCGACTCCAAAGGCGACCAGTGTCCCGACAGACAGCAAAGATATAGGCAATTCGCCGCTCCTGCCCGGGAGGCTGAGGATCTCCAGCAGCGTTGCACCTCCAATCACGGGGATTGCCAACAGGAAAGAGAAGGTGGTGGCCGACTCACGTCGCACTCCCAGTAGCATCGCCCCGGCAATCGTCCAGCCGCTACGGGAGATTCCGGGCAGGATGCCCGCTGCCTGGAAGAGGCCGATCCCAAAGGCTCGAGCGTAGGTCAATTTTTCATAATCCCATTTGCCTTCACGGCGGCCGCCCCAGATCAGCAACGCCCCGGTCAAGAGAAACATGAAGCCGGCAAGTAGCGGATTCTCCAAAATTTGAGGTGCAAATTGCTTGAGGGAAAGGCCAATGGTGACTGCGGGAATGGTACCGACCGCGAGCAATCCGAGGACGTGTCGATCCTCGGTGAGCAGACGCACAATACGTTGCCAGTAAAAGACAACAATCGCAATGAGCGTGCCCGCGTGGAGCAAAACGTTCACCAAGGTTACATCCGGCCACGCCTGCCCATCGAGTTGGCGAAACAGGGCTTGTGCCACGACGAGGTGCCCGGAGGAGCTGACCGGGAGAAATTCAGTGATTCCCTGCACCACACCTAGAATGAGAATCTGTAGGAGAGTCATGTCTGGGCAAGTATACCGTGTGGCTTCCTGCTGCGGACCACGGATTTGAAACGAGCCAAATGTTCATTGTCCTGGAGCGGATGCCAATTGTTGTGGCAATCCTGGGTCGAATGGTAGCCCGGCAAGAGACTTCGCGGGCTTGCCGCCACCACAGAGTCGTTAGATCTCGTCCGGCAGTTGGTGCCCCAGCTTGTCCCTTTTGGTGGCCATGTAGCGGGCGTTGTGTTCGTTGATTGGAGGCATAATCGGCACCTGATCGACCACTTCCAGATCAAAACCCCCATAAATGAAGGCGTCCGTCTTTTTTGGGTTATTCGTGAGCAGCCGCACCCGCGTCAGACCCAGGTCCTTCAGGAGCTGGATTCCGATGCCATAGTCCCGCGTATCAACTTTGTAGCCGAGCGCCAGATTCGCCTCCACGGTATCAAGCCCCTGATCCTGAAGCTGGTAGGCCTTGAGTTTTTCCACCAGTCCAATGCCACGGCCTTCCTGGGGAAGGTAGACCAGGACACCCGCTCCCTCTGCTTGGATCATCTTGAGTGCCATATCCAACTGATCGCCACAGTCGCAGCGAAGCGATCCGAGCAAGTCACCCGTAAAACAGGAAGAGTGCAAACGGACCAGAGGCGCACTTACTTTTTTGAGATCGCCTATCATAAATACAAGCGGCTGCTGCGATTCGTATTTGACCCCGTAGCCAATGATGGTGCCGAGTCCGTAACGGGTCGGCAGCTGGGCCTCGGCGATCCGATAGACAAGTTTTTCCCGCACTCGGCGGTAGCGGATCAGTTGTTCGATGGTGGTAATCCGCAGATTGTACTGTTCGGCCAAGCGGAACAGTTGGTCGCGAGATGCACGATTTCCAGTCTCTTCCAGGATTTCACAGAGTACGCCGGCAGGGGTTAATTGGGCGAGCCGGGCAAGGTCAACAGCCGCCTCGGTATGGCCGGCTCTCCGCAAAACCCCCCCCTCCTTGGAAATCAACGGGAACAGGTGTCCCGGCCGCACGAAATCGGCGGAGGTACTGTCTGGATCGACAATTGCTTGAATCGTGGTCGCCCGTTCGATCGCTGTAATGCCCGTCTTATTCGTGTGGTGGTCGAGCGGAACCGTAAAGGGTGTGCGGAGCGGACTGGTATTCTCTTCGACCATCAGCTTGAGATCCAAGCGGCTTGCTATTTCTGGGAGAATCGGCATGCAGAGTTGCCCCCTCCCAACGGTAATCATGAAGTTGACGATCTCGGGTGTGATGCTCTCCGCCGCACAGATGAAATCGCCCTCGTTTTCACGATCCTCGGCGTCCAGCATGATGATGACTTCGCCACGAGCGATCGCCTCGAGGGCCTCTTCAATATTGGAAAATTGCATCGTCATCGTTACTGTTCTTGGGGGCGGTTTGATGGGAATGACTAAAAATTGTCGCCGAAGCAGACGGCTCGCCCGTGGCCGCCCTGATTTGTGCGAGACTTGTTTTATAATGGAGTGAGTCCCAACCCATCAACACACCGTTATTATACCCCCCGGTTGGCATCTATCCAGGGTGAAACATCATGTTGGCTCGCGAGGAATTGGTTGAACAGGCCTATTTTTTTAAAGCGGTATTAGAACGTACTGTTCAGGGGATACCGATCCAGGAGGTTCTCGCCTCGATTCGGGAAGAAGTGCTGGCTACCACCGACCTACCCAAGGCGATCGAGTTTATGGCCAGTGAGTTGCAGATTTATGGGGGCTTCGGCCCAGCGATGGAGAGACTAAGCCACTATTTTACTCCGTTTCAGATTTTTGTTGTGACCGAAGCGGAAGACGAACGGGGTAGCTTCGATCTCAAAACGGGGCTGGAAATCCTTCGCCGTGATGCGGAGTATCGCAGCGGAGATCCTTCGCCACAGGGGGTTTTTCTCTACCAATTTGAATCGATTTGCCGTAATCGCCTCCGCTACGATCCGGGACTGACCGCGACTGCGGAGGATCCATTCTTTACACCACCCTGGCGGGATTGGATACGCACCGTGCGTCGGCAGGTGGGGTTGGTCGAGGTGGCCGACCTGATTTACGTCCGCAGTGAACACTACAGGACCCAGCGGCCTGCGGACAGTGGAGAGCCGGAAGTCGTGCTTTTTGGTGAGAAAGAGGGGCGAATTGCCCTCGCAAATCGCAAGAAAGAGCCCCTTTTGCTGTTTGCGGCACTCCAGCGTCAACTCGGTTATCCTGCGGTACCCCGGCCCCAGCCTGTCGCTCGGGATCACGAGATATTGGATCAGATGCGACGCCGTATGGAGCGGTTCGAGCAGCGGATGAAATTACTCGAAGAAGAGGCCAAGGGTGGGATCAAGATCGAGCGTTATTTTGCCGCCCCCGATCCACCCTCGGAGCGGCCCCTGCCCTAAAGCCGCTGGCCCTTGCGATCCGCCGATCGGCGCCGTCCAGTTAGAAAATTCACAGAAACCAGCTTGAATCATGGTTCAATCGCGCCCCTTTCTTGTTAAGATCCTTTAAGAGGGACTTGGCTTGTTAGTGTCTTTTTTAGGAATTCTATGAAGGCGCGTCGGTCGCAGTAGCTTAAGTAACGCATTGTTTCGGCCCGCCGAATCTTGCCGGTCGCCCATAGCGGCGCATAAATTTGACTATCCAGTTGAATCTACAATCCGATACGGTTGAAGTCGCCAAGGCGGAAAATGCCGTGGTAGTGGCCCCCACTGATTCCATCCGGGAGGTGTTCCTCCTGATGAAGTCCCATTACGTGGGTAGTGTGCTGGTCTGCGAGGACAAAAAGCTTATCGGGATTTATACCGAACGGGACGCCGTCAAGGCGATGGTCGAGGAGGTAGACCTGGATTTACCGATCTCCACAGTGATGGTCAAAGAGCCCATAACGATTAGCGAGGGCGCCCCGCTCGCCACTGCCATCCGGATGATGGCAACCGGTCGTTGTCGGCGACTACCGATTGTCACGGCGGAGCAGCAGCTAGTCGGGATCGTGAAAGTATCCGGTATCCTTCACTATTTTGTCGAGCATTTCCCGGAGACGGTTTTCAATCTCCCCCCCGAACCCAATATTGTGATGTCGGAGCGAGAAGGTGCCTGAGAAGCTGGGCGCTCGAGAAGTTGATTACGTAATGATAGCACTACCCGCCACTTGATCCTTGCCCACCTGATTCGCAAAATGTTTGAAGGAGCCGAGTGAACATGGCTGCCGCGACCACTTCTTCCGATTTGCCCTCCGATACCAATTCTCAAAAGCCGATTGTGGAATTGGGTGCCGCCACAGTCCGTATTTGTGGCGATTCCGGAGATGGCATGCAATTGGCGGGAACCCAACTCTCCACGACCTCCGCGCTGCTGGGCAACGACGTCGCCACGTTTCCGGACTTCCCAGCGGAAATTCGCGCACCGCGAGGTACCAAGGCTGGGGTCAGTGGCTTTCAGGTCCATTTTGCATCGACCGCGATTTACACCCCTGGGGATCGGGTCGACGCGTTGGTGGCAATGAATCCCGCTGCACTGGCAACCAATCTCTCGGACTTGGTTCCCGGGGGGATTTTGGTTGTAAACCAGGACGGGTTTGCGGAAAAAGATCTGAAAAAAGCAGGGTACGAACGCGATCCCCTGGAGGATCAAAGCCTCGGCGGATACCGGCTCTTTAAGGTCAATATGACCAAGCTGACGCGGACCGCCGTCGAGGGCTTGGATTTAAGCGTGAAGGAGTCGGATCGCTCCCGAAACTTTTTTGCCATGGGGTTGGTGTTCTGGCTGTATGACCGGACGATGGATGCCACCTTGCGGTACATCGACGAAAAATTTGGCAAGCGGCCTGCCATTGCCGAGGCCAATCGCCGGGCCCTCAAGGTCGGCTACTATTATGGCGAGACAACCGAAGCTTTTTCTAACCAGTATGAGGTGCCCCGTGCGAAGCTCGAACCGGGTACGTATCGTAGCATCATGGGCAACACCGCATTGGCTTGGGGTTTGATCGCCGCGGCCAAGTCGAGTGGTATGGATCTTTTTTACGGCACCTATCCCATCACGCCGGCTAGCGACATTCTTCATGAATTGAGCAAACACAAAAATTTTGGGGTGCGAACTTTTCAGGCGGAAGATGAGATTGCGGCGGTCTGTTCCGCGATCGGTGCGGCTTTTTCCGGTGCCATGGGAGTCACGGCCTCGAGCGGTCCGGGTATCGCACTCAAAGGCGAAGCGATCGGTTTGGCAGTGATGACCGAACTGCCGATTATCGTGATCAATGTCCAGCGCGGGGGGCCCAGTACGGGCCTGCCCACCAAGACCGAACAGGCGGATTTACTGCAGGCAATGTATGGACGCAATGGCGAGTGTCCCCTCCCGGTCATTGCGGCCCGCAGTCCCTCAGATTGCTTTGACGTGGCCCAGGAGGCCTGGCGCATCGCCTCGACTTTCATGGTCCCCGTGATCTTATTGACCGATGGCTACATCGCCAATGGTTCAGAACCTTGGAAAATTCCAACTGCGGAGAGCATCCCAAAACGTAAGATTGAACATCCTGCAGGAACGGATAATGGCGAGAATTTTCTACCCTATCAGCGGAATGAACTGCTCGCTCGCCCTTGGGCAATTCCTGGTACGCCGGGATTGATGCACCGATTGGGTGGCTTGGAAAAGCAGGATGGTTCCGGCAACGTGAGCTACGATCCCGAGAACCACCAGCACATGGTCAACTTGCGGCAGCAAAAGGTTGATAATGTGGCTCAAGAAATCCCCCTACAGGAGGTTGCGGGACCCGAACGTGCAAAATTGTTGGTTCTCAGTTGGGGAGGAACCTATGGTGCCTGCACCACTGCCGTAAGTCACGTCGTGGAAGAGGGGGGTTCGGTGGCCCATGCCCATTTGCGATATCTCAATCCTTTTCCCAGGAATCTTGGCAGCTTACTCAAAAATTATGAGCGGGTGCTGATTCCAGAGTTGAACTTGGGACAGCTCAATTTGCTCATTCGAGGTCGCTTTCTCATCGACACATTGTCTTATAATAAGGTTCAGGGAAAGCCATTCACGGTCAGTGAATTGACCAATAAAATTAAGGAGTCGCTCTAAAGCGTTTTTTGTACATGTTTTTCTGTAGAGGATGAGGATTTACAGATTGTTTGATTTCCAATTACCAAGATTTTCACCATTAGCCCCATCTTGATTATTTCTTATGAGTACTGACACCTCCTTGCCGATATTGAAAGCCGCCGACTTTGCCAGCGATCAGGAAGTTCGTTGGTGTCCCGGTTGTGGGGATTACTCGATTCTAGCGCAGATGAAAAAGATCCTACCCGCAATCGGTGTCCCGCGAGAGAATACCGTGTTTGTCTCGGGAATTGGCTGTTCCAGTCGTTTTCCGTACTACATGAACACCTATGGAGTCCATTCGATTCACGGGCGGGCGCCAGCGCTCGCCACCGGTCTAAAGACCGCGCGGCCTGATTTGTTTGTCTGGGTAATTACCGGTGATGGCGATGCGCTAAGTATCGGTGGCAACCACTTGATGCATGCGATACGTCGAAATCTAGATCTCAACATTGTCCTTTTCAACAATCAGATTTATGGTCTTACCAAAGGGCAATATTCTCCGACATCTCCCTTAGGCAAGGTGACCAAGAGCACGCCGATGGGTGCGGTTGATAATCCGCTCCATCCACTTTCGATTGCCATTGGTTGCGAAGGTACGTTTATCGCGCGCTCCATTGATATTCATATCAAGCACCTGGGAAATGTGCTGTCGCGTGCGGCGGAGCATAAAGGTACCGCGTTTGTCGAGGTTTATCAGAATTGCAATGTCTTTAACGACGGCGCGTTCCAGTACGCAACCAATCGAGATACCAAATCCGATACTATTCTGGAACTTGAGCACGGCAAACCACTCATTTTTGGGAAAAATTCCGACAAAGGTATCCGGCTCAATGGGATGGACCCGGAGGTGGTGCAATTGGGGAAGGGGATCAGCGAGGACGACTTACTGTTTCATGATGAAAAGGCTCCAGAACCGAGTCTGGCCTACTTACTTAGCCGCATGACTCAGCCGGAGTTTCCGGAGCCGATTGGGGTCTTCCGTGCAGTCGATCGGCCTCGATACGAAGAAGAGGTTGATCGGCAGATTACAACGGCACGGGAACAGAAGGGAGATGGTGATTTAGAGACCCTCTTCCATGCGGGTGATACTTGGGTTGTTGAGTAGCGGTTGTTGAGTAGCGGTTGTTGAGTCGTGATCTTGGCGTAGTTTTGTAAAGTATGGGATGCCTGATCGTTGCCCGAGATAGCCGATGGATGATCGATCCAGGAATTTTTAATTTGCTTTCCTCCGTGGTGGGCGATCACGAATTTTTGTGCGGTTAGCGACAGGATCGAGATTATGGCAATCAACTGTCCCTCGTGTGGCCATGAAAACATCGCTGGCACCGATATCTGCGAAAACTGCCAGCACTCGCTCACGGGGCTGAAGAAGCCGGGGAAGAGCCAATCGCCCATTGGCAATGCGATGTTGAAAGATCGTGTTGCCGGGCTCAATCCCAAACAACCCGTGGCAGTCTCCAGCGATACCCCTGTCCGCAAGGTATTGCAAATGATGCTCGAAAAGGGAATCGGCAGTATGCTGGTCGCGGATGGTGAGCAACTGGTTGGTATTTTCAGCGAACGGGATGCCGTGATCCGATTGGGAGTCAATTTTTCCAGTTGCGGCTCTCGACCTATCTCCGAATTTATGACCCCCTCACCAGGCACGCTTGGGATGGAAGACAAGATTGTCTTTGCCGTACAAAAAATGGCACTCGGTGGCTACCGCCACATTCCGATTGTCTCAGGTGATAAATTGGTGGGTGTGATCTCGATCCGCGATATCCTCCGCTATACTTCGGAGAAACTGGCCGCACTGGATGCCGCGCCCGAGTAAAGTAAAGGGCAGGGTGACTTGGTCCGCGATTGGATGCGATGTCTGAAACGCGGGGCGAGGATTTTCTACCAGCCAGTAATCACATTTGGTCGCGGAGTTTGGCAATTCGTTTCATGGCGGGCTTGCATTCGGATCGTCCCCGACACAATTTTTCCGCCTCATTGAGCAGACTGCGGGCCATGTCTTTCTTGTGAAGATCCTTGTAGGTCGCTGCAATTGCAATCAGCACATTCGCTTGCTTGTTGGGGTTGTTTTCGATCGAACCGGCCACCTGGCGAGCTTTTGCGATCGTCTCCATTCCGGCCTGATTGTCGCCAAGGAAATCGATTTGTTGTCCGCCAATCAGCGCCAGGAGGCGGGCTTTTTTTGCCGGATCTTTCTCGGCTTCTCCAAGTTTCAGGGCACTGGCCATAATCTGTTTTGCATCGTTCGGCTGTTCTAATTTGGTGTAACCCTGAGCCACGGCGCCGACTAGTCGGACGCGTTCCATCGGGTCTTCAATTTTATTCGATTCAGTGAGCGCCTTTTTAAACTCCTTGGCCGCGGACGACTTTTCATCGATTGTAATTTTGAGTGTTCCGAGTTGGGTGAGGGCGTCGGTCTTGTCCACCGGATCCGAGATTTTACGAATGGCCTTGGACGCGTCTTTATAGCCGTTCTCACAACTTTGTATCTGGCCAGCTTGATGCCATCCGGCTGCAATTTGGATGTAGATGTTTGCCCGTTGTGCCGCGGCTCTCTTGAGGGAGATCTCATCTGCCGCTTCGGTGGCGAGCATCAGGCAGTTCCTGGCACCCAGATCGTCGGCAGCGGCGAGATAGCCGTCCGCCACTTTGAGCAAGGCGAGACTGCGGTCCGCGGGATTGGTAAGAGCACGTGCGTCATTCATCTGCTCGGATAGGGGGCGCACCTTTTTCGTGGTGCCCCCACCACAGCCTCCGAGGATCGCCACGAGGATAAGTGTCAAAAAACAAATCATCTGCTGGGAGTTGCTCTGCCGGATTGCCATCGTGCCTCCTCGTTGCGAGTCGCGCGGTCTAAAGGTTGCCAGTCTAAAGGTTGCCAGTCTAAAGGTTGCCAGTTGTGAATTTAAATTGCCGCTATCGTCCGGCCCATTCTACTCAGGATTGCCCTCCTCATTATAGGCATAATTTTTTTGTCGCAGGGTCCGCTCGCCTAAAATTCAAAACCGATCGTTTTGAGCCGCGTCTCGGTGGCGGCCATCAGTTGGTCCTCTTGCTGTTCGTTTTCTGCTTCGTAAGTTACTGAAAAACGCAGGTACGAGCCCGCATCATCCCAGGGCACGGTACAGATGGAATGCTCCGTAATCAGATACTGGCTGGCCGCTTCGGCCGAGTCGAACTGCACTCCCCCACGAACTCCCTGGGGGCTGCGGAGGTAAAGGAAGTAGGTACCCCCGGGCATTTCGGCAGGCAACCCGCACCGCTTGAGTATCTCGACCAGTTTTTTCAACCGCCGCTGGTATTTACTGCGGATTGTTTGGGGAATCTGCTCGTCCTTGAGGGCCACGATGGCAGCTTTTT
>JAUWIQ010000327.1 GCA_030605285.1 Planctomycetota bacterium | reverse complement strand
GCAGTACCCGCCGGGCGAGATACCAACTGGTGCTATCTCTCGAGTGGGACCTGGTCGCTGATGGGCGCGGAACTCGACGCCCCGATCGTCAGCAGTGAGGCCCGCGACGCACCGTTTACCAACGAGCGCGGCGTAGGGGGATCGATCCGTTTCTTAAAAAACATCATCGGCCTCTGGCTTGTGCAACAGTGCCGCCAGACACTCGCCCGAGAGGGTCGGGACTACACCTATGCCGAACTGACGGAGGCGGCCGCCGGAGCTGAACCATTCCGTACACTTCTCGATCCGGATCACCCACCCTTCATGCTTCCCGGCGCAATGCTGGAAAAAATTGCCACCTATGCTCGCAGGAGCGATCAACCGGTACCGGAAACGCCCGGCCAGTTTGTGCGCTGCTGTCTGGAAACCCTGGCCCTAATTTATCGCCGCACGTTTGAAAACCTTGAGCAGGTAACACAGCGGCGATACGAGATCCTGCACATCGTGGGCGGGGGGGGCAAAAACAGATTGCTCTGCCAAATGACTTCTGATGCAATTGGTCGTGAAGTCGTCGTCGGGCCGGAAGAGGCCACCGCCGCCGGCAACGTACTCACGCAGGCACTCGGGGCAGGGGATGTAAAAGACCGCTGGCATATCCGAGAGATCGTGGCGGCATCTTTCCAACTGACACACTACCACCCTGGTGATGGGGAGGCTTGGAATAGTGCTTATGAACGATTCCTTAAACTTCGTGGCGAGTAACAGAACCTGGAAGAACAGAGACTTGTAGATCGTGTTGGGGGCTTTTAGAGTGGAGACCAGCGACCGGCAACAAACGAGCGAACACCCTTGGGCCAAAAGGATCGCGGGAAGAGAGAAGCCCTCACGGCAACACCATGGAAACTGATTTCAATTCCACCTACCCGTCGATCGAACACCTTCGCCAGAAGGCCTGCAAACGGATACCCGGCTTTGCCTTCGATTATCTCGAAGGGGGCTGCAACGCGAATATCAACCGTGACCGCAATACGGACGAGATCCGCCAAGTTCAATTACGGCCCTACTACATACGGGATTACGCGGGCTCTGACCTACGGACTGAAATCTTTGGCGAAACCTATGATGCCCCCTTTGGGATTGCGCCGATCGGTCTTCAGGGACTCATCTGGCCCCAGGCCTGCGAAATTTTGGCGGCCGCGGCGGCCGCGCACAATATCCCCTTCTGCCTTTCCACGGTGGGCACAGCCAGCATCGAAAAAATAGCCGAGCTTACTGAGGGCCGCGCATGGTTTCAGCTTTATCATCCGGCGGAGGAAGCGCTCCGAGACAAACTGATCCACCGCGCCGCTGCGGTGGGCCTTCCCGTGTTGGTCCTCCTAGCCGACACGCCCACCTTTGGCTACCGGCCGAAAGAAATCCGTAACGGGCTTTCCATTCCGCCCCGCATGACACTCCGCAATATCTTCCAAATGTGCATGCACCCTTCGTGGTGCCTCGCCCAACTCGCTGCGGGCAAACCAGAGTTTGTTACCATGAAGCCCTATATCCCCAAAGGGCTCGACATGAAACATCTCGGCCTCTTTATGAACAAAACCTTTTCCGGGCGACTCAATGAGGACCGCATCAAGGCCCTTCGCGATCGCTGGAAGGGGAAATTGGTGATCAAGGGAATCGTCACCGAGGAGGATGCCGAAAAGGTGATCGCGCTGGGTGCCGACGGTTTCATCTGCTCCAATCATGGCGGTCGTCAACTCGATGCGGGGCAATCGACGATTCAACCGATGACCCATCTAGCGCAAAAATTTGGCGACAAGACAACCGTGATGCTCGATTCCGGAATTCGTGGGGGGCCCGATATCGCCTGCGCTCTGGCGAGCGGTGCTCAATTTACATTCCTCGGTCGCTCGTTCATGTATGGTGTTGGCGCGTTGGGGAAAACCGGTGGCTTGCATACGATTTATATGCTCAAGCGGCAACTGCAGCAGGTGATGGAACAGCTGGCGTGTGAACGGGTGGCCGATTTTCCGAAACATTTAATTGCCCGATCGTAGTTGCGATCTCGCAACCGGGGTGGGTGACGAACCCGCACGCAGGCGATTAGACTAGGCGTTTTCTGATCGCCACCTGTGGAGCGTTCTGATGGACATGGAAAAGCTGGTCTCCCTCTGTAAGCGGCGAGGCTTTTTGTTTCAATCGAGCGACATCTATGGGGGCTTACAGGGCTTTTGGGATTATGGCCCCTTAGGGGTGGAACTGAAGCGCAACGTCAAGGACACCTGGTGGCGCGACATGGTCACCAGCCACGACGAATCAACGACGCCGGTCGGTGGGCCAAGCGCTTATGAGATGACGGGCCTCGACTGCACAATCATCATGCATCCGCAGGTCTGGAAATGCTCCGGGCATTATGACTTGTTTCATGATTTCATGGTCGATTGTCGGGAATCCAAAAAACGGTATCGGCACGATCAGCTCTATGGGCGTTGGGTAACCTACGACGGCCAGCGGATCTTCGCGGCAACGGAAACCGGCGGTGAGGAGGGCTGCGAGGAGGCCAATCGCCTGGCCCTGAAGTTCTTCGGGCTGCGGACCAAACAGCAGGATCGACTCGAGTGGGAGGACGCCTTGCAACCTTTGACCTCGGTTTCGGAATTTTCGGAAGTCCTGGGACCCGATGCGAGCCAACTCGACACCTTGACCGCGCCGCGAGAATTCAACCTGATGTTTAAAACCATCGTCGGGGCACTCGGCGGCGAAGAGGATACCGCCTTCCTGCGGCCCGAAACCGCCCAGGGGATTTTTGTCAATTTTAAAAATGTGGTGGACAGCACCCGGGTGCGCATTCCCTTTGGGATTGCCCAAATAGGCAAGAGTTTCCGTAATGAGATCACGCCGCGGAATTTTACCTTTCGTTCACGGGAATTTGAGCAGATGGAAATTGAGTTTTTCTGTCATCCTGAATCCTCCCATGCCTGGTACCAATACTGGCGCGACCACCGACTGCGTTGGTACACCGAACTGGGACTCGCGGGCGAACGCCTGCAATTGCGCGAACATGAGAGCAGCGAGCTGAGCCATTATTCGACCGGGACGGCCGATATTGAATACGCATTTCCGTTTCTTCCAGCGGGCGAGTATGGCGAGCTCGAGGGCATTGCCCATCGCGGTGACTTCGATCTACGAAGCCATATGGAAGGGAAACTTGATGAAACGAGCCGACCCCTGGAAGTCGAACTCGACCAAGAGGGCAAACCCAAATACCGCGGTAGCGGCAAAGATCTCACCTATCGGGACGAGCTCACGAACGATCGCTATATCCCCCACGTGATTGAGCCCTCGGCGGGCGCGGACCGTGCTACCCTCGCCTTTCTCTGTGAAGCCTTTCATGAGGACGAGGTGCCCGATGACAAGGGAAAAATGAAAACGCGTACCGTGCTGAAACTGCACCCGCGGCTGGCGCCGATCAAGGCCGCTATCTTTCCGCTCGTCAAAAAGGATGGGATGCCCGAAAAGGCGCGAGAGCTATACCGGAAACTGATAAAATCTTGGAACGTGTTTTATGATGAGAAGGGGGCGAT
>JAUWIQ010000313.1 GCA_030605285.1 Planctomycetota bacterium | reverse complement strand
CCGGTCGGATCGTATCGGGGTCCATCGGCTCCACGTGGCCATCAAAGAACAGCACATTCGCGCGATCCGAATGCCGCCGCTGGATACCTTTGTCGAGGTCGTCCCATTCATCGAGATCCGTGAAGTCGACGATCTCCTGGCCGTAGTCGAGGGCCACAATCTTGCCCGCGTCCGAGCTCTGTAGCCGTGACAGGCGGCCGTTGAAGCCGAAGTGGATTGTCGTCTCGTAGCCGACATTCACCGCGTCGGGGCACTTATAGATTGCATAACTCCTGTCCATGTGGTCCTCGAGCGACCGCAGGATGCCTGAATTGTCCTGGATTGTTTCGCCCGGATTCTCAGGATCCGGGATGTTTTCCAACTTATTGACCCACAAGGGGTCGCCGCCGGTGGTGGCGTTGAGGACCGCCTTGCCGATCTGACCGAGCCGGTTGGAGCATTGTGCCTGCCGGGAACTGGCCCGTGCGCTCCCCAGAGCGGGGATCATAAGTGAGGCCAGGATCGTGATAATCCCGACCACCACCAACAGTTCCACGAGCGTAAAACCGCGGGCCCTGAAGAGAACTGGGGTCTTTTTTGAGAACGAACCTGCACGCATGGCGGTGCCTCATAAGAACATAGTCAAGCTTGCCCCCAACCGATTGCCGACCCGAACCTATTCTCTCAAATCGCGGCCTGCAATGCAAGCGAAAGTCGCCACGGGCGGTTAACTGCGTGGCTCCGCCAATTCGGGATCGCTCGCCGGCGGATAGAGTTTTTCTCGCACGATTGGCAGAAATAGCTCGCCGAATTGGACCGCCGGATGCTCCTCGTTGAGCTCGTCTTTCCCCCCCTGGATATTCGCGATCACGTAGACCTTGTTGAGTACTGAATTGCCTGGAAATTTCAGCCGCGGGTTGTTCGGTGCGTCCCAGCTCTCGCCGTTGGTCCAGCCCCAAAGGATCCGTTGGTGGACCGTCGCGGCGCCACCCTCCTTCAAGAAAGTTGAGGTCCAGCACTCGGCGTCCGTGTCGTTCCCTGCGATCGGAATCACGACCTGGGTGGGAGGGTTTTCTACCTCAAAGCCCGCGCCCACATAGCAGAAATCGGGCGTGTGGATGGCGATATCGCGGGCGTAACCGCAGACCATGAAGATCGAAATCCGGTCCCCCGTTTCGCGGTTGTGATAAGATCTCGAAAGATGTGCGTATGCCCCGGCCGCTTCCAGCTCCTTTTTCGAGTAAGGAGTGTCTTCGCCAACCCACTCCTCGCCGATCATCGTGGGGATGGATTGGTAGCGCTCTACGAGTCGCATAAGCTCTGTGTCCGGCTGATGCGACCAGCGGTGCGTCCAGGAACCCTGGATGTAGGTGCTGATTGCGATCAGCGGCAGGCCCAGAATCAGCGGTATCCAACGAGCCACTGCAGTTTTCCTCATCCAAAAAGTCAGCAACGAACCAGGCCAACCGCCCCGAAGGGATGTCACAGGGGCTGTTTTGTTGCGACTCGGCTTGCCAAAGGAGGAATCAACGACCAGCAAGCTTCTAAGCTAGCCTAAAGTGTACGCACCTACGAGGGGCTTTCTCCGGCAGGGTTGTCCGCGAGCGCCTTGGCGTTTGCGTAGCCATATCCGTACGTGTAATAACCAGGACTAAAGGATCTGCTTTCCAAGCCATTGACCACACACCCGATGATCGGAATGCTTGTCGAACGCATCCGCTCAGTCGTGTCGTAGACAGGTACCGCACAGCTGACATCACGCACCACGGAGATTAACGCGGCATCGCAGTACTGGCCCAGTAACAACGGATCGACGACGGAGAGAACCGGTCCCGAGTCCACAAGAATAAAGTCAAATTCTGCTTGCAGTTTACTGAAGATCTCCGCCAGGTTTTCCTTCGTCAGGGCCTGCAAGCAGGTCTGATCGCAATGTCCGGCCGACATGAATCTCAGGCCCGCCATTTGGCTCGGTCGGATGACCTTCTCCAGGGCCACGTCCCCTCGAAGTACCTCGGCCAATCCCTCCTCCAGCGGCATCTCAAGCAGGCGGTGTGCCGAAGGGTTTCGCATGTCTCCATCGACCAGGAGCGTCCGGCGTCCGGAGCGTCCCATGCTGGCTGCCAGACTGGCCGCGACGGTAGTTTTTCCTTCGTTGGGCAGGGCACTGGTAACCAACAGCGTCCGTACCGATGTCGCTGCTGGGAGGTGCAGGAGCATCGCTCGGATGCCATCGGCCGATTCGTCCATGCTGGCCTGCAACTGTTCGAGCGAGTCCTCGCTGGTCGCCCGCAATACGAATCGCCGCTTCGGTTTGCTGAGCATCGGCACACTGCCCAGGACACGGATTCCCAGGCCATCCGACATGTCGTTTGCTGAGGTGATCCGCCGTTTATAAAACTCGGGCAGAGCGACAACCAATAAACCCAGGGCAATCCCAAAAACAGCCGCCATTCCCGTCATGCGATTGCGTTTATTGGTGTCGCCAGTTTTGGGAAGGCGGGCTTGTTGCATCAGGCGCACACGTTCGGCTCCACCCGCGCTGATTTCCATCTGTAATTTTTCCAACTCGTAGGCAACTTCACCCGTCACTTTGGAAAGCTGCGCCAACTCTTCTTGTCTCCGGACGAGGTCGGCCGAATACTCACCTAACTCTTGTAACTCATCCGAGAACTTTGAAAATTCACTTCTCGTTTCATCATAATATTGTTTTGCTTCTTTTGCCTCTGTCTCAAGACGCTGGTGGGTGAGTTGCACCTCAGATTTTCTGTCACCGCGGCGTATTGCGTCCAAATAGTCGGTACGCAGTTTCTGCTTGAGGGCTGCTTGTTCGGCCTGGATACGGCTAACTTCCTCCAGCCTTTGGACGATTTTGGGTGCGTTTTTGTCTCGATAGATATTCTTGTAGGCATCAAGTTCCTGCTGCAGTTCTAACATCCGCTCCTCATAGCGGAGTAAATCGGGATGATCCCGCATTTCGGCCTCGATGTCTTCAGGAAGAACATTCCCATATGCGGCGAGCCAACCCACCTGTTCTTCAAAGATATTCAGTTCACGTTCCTTCTGGCTGTATTCCAGTCGCATCTTCCCAATCTGCCTCCGCAGATAGAGAACGTGATCGAGCAACAGTTGGTGTTGTGCGTTCGCGGCTTGGGCATCCGCCGTGCCAATATCACGGGCAATCGCCTGCAGATCTTCGCGTTTTGTGCGCAGTTCCTCGGCCTTGCGATCGTAAGACTTTTCCAGCAAGTCGGCTTGCTTGAGAAACCCTTTTTTTTCCTCGCCGACCACCCGATCGAGATAGGCATTCGTGACCGCTTCGACAAGTTTTTGCAGTTGCATCGGGTCATCTCCAGCCATCGAGATCCGCAGGATTTGGTTACCAAACCCTTGCTTTTCACGTTTGCTATTGGGGATATCGATGATAAGTTGACTGCTTAAACAGTCGGTCGGGTCATCTCCGTCCGCTTCCACTTCGCGAACCCACTCCAAATCGGAGATCCCTGGTTCACTCAGCGCACCGTTGCAGACCATGTAGTTTCGGATCATTTCCGCATGAGATTCCCAGTCACTTGCTTCCAGGTTTTTGATGGGGAACATCACGCTGCTAGCACCGGTCAGCAACCACGACTGCGCTGTATAGGTCACCGGTACAAAAAACCACGCGATCAGGGT
>JAUWIQ010000317.1 GCA_030605285.1 Planctomycetota bacterium | reverse complement strand
GAAAAAGCACCGCTGGGGGAATCTTTGGAACAGGATCGCATTGAAGAAGTATTTGCTCCCGAATAGAACAAGCAGCGCAAATCAATTGTTTTGGATCTTTTGGCCACGAAACGGATATGAGAACTTGACGCATCTTACGGAAAAACCAGCGATGCGAGCCTTCCGGCTGCAATTTCTGCCGCTGGCATGGCTGGCCGTTTTGGTGTTGTCCGTGAGCGGCTGTGCAAGCATGCGATCATCGGAAACATTACCGACAAGTGATTCCAATGCAGAAGTTGCTCAGCCACACTCTTCCGAAGTATTCGTAAAATCCGATCAAAAACAAAGCAAACACCAAGCGGGGCTTGCAGCAACACCCTTTGTGGAGGAAATCTTCGCGTCGCCTACCGACCCAAGAGAAACACCGAGCCCCGTAAAAGGCAATGCGCGGATTGCGGGATTTGTCCCCCAGAGGCATGCCGTGCGGCAGGTGGCTTACGAGGAGGATCTCCCCGAACCTGCCGAGGCAAAACCTTTGCTACCCGCGCTGCCCCAGCCACCCCCCGATTTTGAACAGGTGCCGACGCCCGCGTCACCTCCAGACAGACCCCAGGAGACACTTGGAGTAGAGGAACCCTTTACAGTCGATCTCGCTACGGCCTTGCAATTGGGCGGCGCAGATGCACTGCAAATTCAAATTGCGCGGGAAAAGGTCTATCAAGCGCAAGTGGAATTGAGTAAATCTCGGCTGATCCTGTTGCCCACCCTTTGGTACGGAGTCGGCTGGAATCACCACGATGGCCCCATCCAAACGACACCCGGCCGTGTGATCACAACCAGCCGCAGCTCGTTCTACACGGGCGGAGGCGCTGGCTTCGAGGGGGCCCCGACCAGCGGGGCGGGTGGAGGTCCCGGACAGTTTGTCTTGAACCTCTCATTGGCCGATGCCCATTTTATACCCCTCGAAAAAAGACAACTTTTCCAGGCGGCCACCGCTGCCAGAGCGGGCGAAAAAAACGATATCATCCTCGATATTGCGATCGCGTATGCCAATATTCTCGAGGCGCGATCCGAGCTGGCCAATAATCGCCAAGGCTTGGTAGCCTCCCGTGATTTAGTCCAGTTAACTACCAATTTTGCGGATGCTGGTCAGGGCGCGCCTGCGGAAGTCTATCGTGCGAAAACAGAAGAGGCCCACTGGCTCCGCAAGATCGAGGACGCCGAACGGCGTAGTCTTCGCGAGACTGCAGAATTAGCCCGTATTTTGCGACTGGGTCCCGAGGTCCGACTTATTCCGGTCGAGCACCATCTGGCTCCGGTCGCGATGGTAGAAGAGTCTCGGTCACTCGACGGGCTAATCGCCACCGGACTCGCAGCACGTCCGGAACTCGCGGAGTATCAGGCGCTCGCAGAAGCCCGCATGGTGCGGTTCCGACAGGAAGCCTACCGCCCCTTTCTACCGTACGTCCAACTGGCGGGTAGCGTGGGGGCCTTCGGAGGTAGCCGAGGCTCCAGTATCGACAACGCCGGAGTTCGCGACGACATCGATGCCTTGGCTGTCTGGGAATTTAAAAATCTGGGTCTCGGAAATTACCTGCTCAAACGCCGCAGCAGGAGCAAATATGCGCAAGCCCAATTGAAGGTCGAGGATTTACAGAACACCGTCATCAGCGAGGTCATCCAAGCCGCCACGGATGTCGCCGGATATCGGCGTCAAATGGTCGCCGCAAGCCAAGGAATCGAAGCGGCCGACACCAGTTATCAACTGAACCTCGACCGCATTCGCAATGCTGCGGGCCTGCCCCTGGAATTAGTCCAGGCGATCAAGGCCCGCACCGATGCCAAGAACGCCTACACGGAAGCCATCAGCAATTACAACCGGTCCCAATATCGTCTCATGCATGCGATGGGCCAACCGACGTTGATAGCAATGCCGTAACCAGATCGAGGGCACCCTGGTCGTCGCTACCAGGACGATCTGTTATCCTACCCCCATCCCAGGCTTTGAAAACATGGTTTTTCGCGCGGGTGTAGTTCAATGGTAGAACACCAGCTTCCCAAGCTTGATACGGGGGTTCGATTCCCCTCACCCGCTCTCTTTTTTATCTGAACGTGCTCTCGAGCAGTTCATTCCTGGTATGTGTCATGGGGTGCTCATCATCAGCAACGCCCCTAATCGCATCCCTTTCTTTTGCAACTCATTGTGCAAAATACTGCGCTCAGGATAAAGTCAAGATGGGAATGGATAGAGAAACAGCTTGCACGAAGGACCAATCACACCTATTTTTAGTTCTCTGTCAAGGAGAACTTTGTGAAAGCAATTGGCATCCTGCAGACCTGCGAGTGGGCCGAATGTAATGAAAAAATATGCCCCGCTTGAGTTGAGCGTTTGATTTCGCTCGGGTGCTATCGTTTCGCCCTAGAGCGAATGCTCCTGCTGGTCGGAGGCAAGACGAATCGTCTTACGCGAGAGGTCATGAATCGTCTGAATGTAACGAACGGTGCGGGATTGGGCTCGCATCAGCAGCGAATGAGTATACGCATGTTGACCTCGAATCACGACGCCATCGAGCAGTGGAGAATCGCTAATACCCGTAGCTGCAAAGATAATGTCTTCGCCCGCTGCCAGATCATCGCAGTTATAGATGCGATCGAGACAATCTGCCCACTGCGAATCCTTGAGTTCGGCAAGTTCGCTTTCGTCGCGGGGCCACATTCTCACAAGCATCTCTCCACCCAGGCATTTGATCGCCGCAGCAGCAATCACCGCTTCGGGCGAGCCACCAATCCCCAGATAGAGATCCACGGTATTGTTCAGCATGGAGGGAGCAATCGCCATCGCAACATCCCCATCGCCAATCAGACGGATTCTCGCTCCCAGCTTGCGAATTTCTGCGATCTGTGTGGCATGCCGTGGGCGGTCCAATAAGGCCACGACCAAGTCGCCAAGCCGCTTCTGGAGGCAGTCTGCAATCTGCTGGAGCGTCTTCTCCAGGGGGGCGTCCAGGTTGATCTCGGGACCGGCCTCCCGAACGGCCGGACCGTATGCCACCTTGTAACTATAAAAACTGGGAAGTTCCGCCAGTACCCGCTCCGACTCCTGGGAAACGACAGTGGCCGCCAGCACACTGATGGCCCCCGGCAATCCCTTGGCCGTCAACCGCGTCCCATCGATCGGGTCGATGGCAAAATTGATCCGCGGCGATGTCGGTCTCCAGCGACCCAGCTTCTCGTTGCGAAAAATACCGGGTGCTTCGTCCTTAATCCCCTCTCCGATCACACACAACCCTTGCATGTCGATGAGGTTGAGCATCCCCCGCAGGGCATCGGTTGCCGCCTCATCGGCGGCAATTTTGTCGCCACAACCGAGCCATTTAAAACCTCCGAGCGATGCCGCTTCCACCGCGCGAACAAGATCAAACCCAATGATTCGACCTGTATCGAGTGGCAACTCTTGTTCGTTTATTCGATCTGCCATCTTTATTGTCCCGGTTTACCAAGCTGTGACAAAAGCAAGCAGGTATCCCCGCTAGCTCGTCGTCGTGCGTTGTTTGTTTTCCTCCTCGCGGATGCCTCCCAGAAAAATATCTGCCAGGGCCTCATAAATGGCGGTCCGGCAGATGCGGTGGGAACACTCGTAGGCGATAATTGCAACCG
>JAUWIQ010000011.1 GCA_030605285.1 Planctomycetota bacterium | reverse complement strand
CGTCGCTCCGGTCAATATGAAGGAACAGTTTTTGCAGATGATTCGGGATGAGCAGCAAGCGCACGAGGAGGGTCGACCGGCGCACATCATCGCGAAGATGAATCAGATTCAGGATCCGGATATTTGCGAAGCTCTCTATACCGCCTCGCAGGCAGGCCTGCCGATCGACTTAATCATCCGCGGATTTAGTGTGCTGCGGCCGGGGGTTGTCGGTCTGAGCCCTACCATCCGCGTGGTCTCGATCATTGGGAGATTTTTGGAACATTCGCGGATCTTCTATTTTCGCAATGGCGAACAAGACCCCGTCGCGGGACAATTTTTTATCGGCTCGGCCGACTGGATGGTCCGTAACTTGGAATCGCGGGTCGAAGCGATTACGCCGATCGACCCGAGGCCCTTTCGCGAGCGACTCTGGGAAATCCTCCAAAGCATGTTGGCCGATCAGCGTCAGGCCTGGGATATGCAATCGGATGGAACCTATGTGCAACGAACGCCCGGCGAAGACCTTGACCTTCTGGCTAATCAGGGAGCACAGCAGGTGCAGATGGAACGAGCCCGCCAGCGCAACGAATCAAATCCTAAGTAAACAATCTTCCTCTCAACACAGCGACTCAAACAGAACGAACAAGATACCAGTCGCCCGCCTTTGTTACGGAGAACATTCATGCTCAGATCCATTCCATTCTTAGCCACCAGCCTCCTATTGTGTTTGCCTTTACCGTTGCTTTTTGCAGAACCTCCTCAAGCAGCGGAGCGGCACAGCACCCAACGCGACCGAACTCTCTGGATTGGGACAACGTGTTCTGCCGCGACAGCAGCGTTGCGGTCGCAGCTTTCCATTCCCGCCGGCCAGGGTCTGCTTGTGCGAGACGTGGTGCGAGACAGCCCTGCGGAAGTGGCCGGAATCGAACAGAACGACCTGCTGCTTGAGGCAGACAAAGAGTCCCTCTCGAGACCTCGTGACTTGGTTCGAATTGTCACCCACAGTGAGGGGAAACCTATTGGGATCACGCTGATGCGAAGCGGTCAGCGGAAGTCCGTTACGGTCACCCCACGGAGTCGCATAAACCGCCCCCGTGGAAAGAATCTTGCGGGAGTGGATCGTCCACTACTGCGGAAATGGATCGATCAGCTGGTGCCGTCGACGTCGGGACAACGCAACAACCAGGGTCTAGAGCGTCTTGGCCCAGGACTAGACGAATTCCTCGGCAATGGCAAACTGCTGGCCAACCTGCCCGATAACGTGCAAATTGTCTTAGGAGGCCAAGAAGGCCAACCACTGAAATTCGTCATTGAAAAAGATGGGGAGAAATGGGAGGTCGATGCAAATGACCTGGGCGGCCTCTCGGAACGATTGCTGCCCCTGATGGAACAGATGCTCGGGCCAGATGGGATTCCCGCATCGCCGATCGATCCCTCCGAATTTGGACTGCCTGGTGTGGAGTCACCCGGGATCCAGTTACCGACGGTTGAACAACCCACGGTCGAACTGCCGACTGAACAAGCGGCGGAAACCCCTCACAAGACCGAGGATGGGACGGGTGGGCCAAAGCCTACAAAAGAACAATAATTCCTTGCAAGGATTCCAAAAGCCACTCCAAGCGATCCAAGAACATCGAATGGAGATAGGGCAGCGACCGATCTGCTGGAGTTGGTGGGGATGAGAGATCTACCGCAGTTTAGTCGCGGTGGGTACCCGACTGGTCTCAATCGGGTCTTTCGCATAGAGCGTTTTCAGGCTCTCTTCCCAGGAAACTTTGGTCACCGGGGCATCCCGATTCGATTGCCTCTCTTCATAGCCCGCCATTACGACAGCCAAGTTGTGCTGGGCATCCGCTTCACTGCTGACCCGCCGAAAAGTTTGTAGTGCTTTCCCCGCTTTTCCCAATCGTCCATACACTAGGCCAAGGTTGTTGCAGATTTTTGGGTCTGTGGGGGCCAGTTCGCTTGCCCGGGTAAGGATCGCTTCCGCTGCAGCCCAATCTCCCTGGAGGTAATAGCAATAGCCGAGGTCGCTGAGCAGGCTCTCCTTGGAGGGCTTTATTTCCAGAGCGCGGCGGTAGAATCGTTCGGCTTCCCGATGATTTCCCTGCTGATCGGCGCAGACAGCACTTCGATGGATGGGCTCACACCACTGGGGATTATTTTTCATTAGTTGACCGTAGACTTTCCGCGCCGCAGACCAGTCTCCCAGGGATTCCAGATGTCGAGCCCGCTCAAATGCGATTTGGTCTTGCCCCGCAGGAACACGTTCTTGCTTGACAATTTCGATCTGCGGTCTTTGGACTTCCACCCGAGGTTTCGGAACCCAAAAATTTTCCCGCATTTTTGCAAAGCTGAATCTCGGCGCCCGGGAAGGAGACTTTACCTCTGGGAACGGTGGGTCGCGGGATGAAGCCGTCCGGGAGATTGTCGGCCCGACGGCAGGGCGTAGAGTATCCGCAGACACTTTGGGTAATTCAACAGAGGCCTCCTTCTTGACCGATCCTCTGCCTGCCCGACCCAACCCTTCTCGGGCACTTGCGCAGCCAGTCAAGATGCCGACCAACACAAGCATCGTGATGGGGGCCCATTGGAAATTCATTCTTATGGGCATGTTATGTATCTCGAATTTGCTTTCAGAATTGCGCTCCGTTATCTAAATGATTTTTGCGCCGCATGAACTCAATCTTTTGCTATCCCTTTCCAGGCCATTGTCATCGACCCCGGTTTGTGCCAACTGCTGGATGCGGATGGGTGCCACCGAAGAGGCGATGCCCAAAGGGTCCTCGAATTCCCAGCGTTCTTGCCGTGCCGTCTGCCCGCCGTTGGGTAGCCTTACCTGCAACAGTCTCCCACGCGGTCTCTTCACGTGTTGCCCCGATCCGCATCTGCAGCGCGCCACGTTTCCGCAGCGGGAGCAGGAGCGGTGCAGCCGACTTGAGATAACCCGCAGCCACCACGCGCTTCTCCGCATCGTCAATCGCGTCCGCAGCGGTAATCGGTAGCTTGGAAGCGACCGCGTGATTTTTACTTGTATGGGCAGCCTGCCTTACGAACCTCGGTCGATCAGGCGGAGGCACTGCAGCCGGGATCGGCTGGGTCTGCTGCGATTTCTGTATTTTTAGAGTACGGAAACGAATTTCGCTGCTGGCTCCCATGAGGATCAAATGAGCACCACCTTGAGTCCTTTTGGCTTCTTCCAAATGATTTTCTCTGGATTCCGTCTCGTTCGGCTGCAACCCGTCCTCGATGCCCTGCCAGGGACGGAGCGATATCTCGGGTCGCTCGCTTCGGAGTTCTAGTTTGGATTCGCTGGCATTTTCGGAAGGAATTGGGATGAGCGACAATGTGCGATCGTCCTGTTTTTTGAGCATTTCTTTTTTACGGATCTTCTGGCTGCTCTTTTTTTCGTTATTTTCTTGGCGAACTACTTGCTCCTCATCGCGCGCTGGCAAAACATTTTCAATCAGTTGCGCGCCGTCCTCGAATTGCCAGAGTGCTGGTGGTTGCTCAGCAACGAGGCCGGTAGCCGCCATCATAAGCAGAGCAACACCGCTTAACCCCTGGGTCCAGCGGGGAATTTTTTTACGTTGGTTGGTAATACTCAGCCACATTCTGGCATTCTCCATCCGCGATATTTTCAGTGATATTTTGTCGCAAGGTCCGCCTAGCGCAGCGACCGTTCCGAAAGCGGCTGCCAAACTATCTACGGAACGTCGTTACGTCTGTTGCTTATCGGAAGTCGGAATATTTGAAATTGAGTAAAATAAGCAGATTATTTTGGTTCTAGGGATAATTCGGCCAACCCGTGGAAGCCGGGCAATGCACGATAAAGTAAAGAGGCGACCCGGGTTATCGTGAGATGGATGCAGTGCAGGCTGCTGCTCGATTGCATGCTAAAAAACAGCTTGGCTGTTGCAATCAACCCTGCCGGGCGGCAAACAGCGTATTGCGCAAGAGCATCGCCACAGTCAGCGGACCGACTCCCCCGGGACCGGGGTGATCGCACTGGCGACCTCGCAGACCGATTCAAAATCAACATCCCCAACCAGTCCGTCTGCGGTCCGATTGATCCCCACATCGATCACCGCGGCACCCCGTTTAACCATCTCTGCGGTTACAAACCGGGGCCGTCCGATGGCCACAATCAAGAGATCTGCCTGTCGCGTCATCTCGGGCAAGTCCTCGGTCTTGCTATGACACAGAGTGACCGTGGCATCCCCACCGACCCCTCGATTGGAAAGCATGTTGGCCATCGGCCTGTCAACAATATCGCTACGTCCGAGAACAACGCCATGACGACCGGCGGTTTCAATTCCGTTCCGGAGCAGCAACTCCTGGATTCCCTGGGGTGTGCAGGGGAGGAAGCGCGGGGTGCCCTGCACGATACGACCAACATTCTCGGGATGGAAGGCGTCGACATCTTTGGACGGCCAAACCGACCGCAATACAACCTCGGCGTCGACTGTGGCTGGCAGCGGCAACTGAACGAGAACCCCGTGAACGCTTTCGTCCTGATTCAGCTTCGTCAGCAGATGCAACACGTCATCCTGCGAAACATCCCCCGCTAAGCGGTACAACTCACTCTCAATGGCCACCTGCTGACAAGCCCGCTGCTTGTTGCGGACATACACCTCACTGGCCGGGTCATCACCTACAAGCACCGCTGCCAATTTGGGCACTGTGTTGCCGCTGTCAACAAACTCTGCAACCTCTTCCGCAAGTTCCTGCTGGATCTCGGCCGCAAGCTTTTTACCATCAAGAATTTTCGCGCTCACGGAAGTACTTTCACCCGCAGGTTCTTGTAGAGAACCTTACTGCCCGGATCGTGCGCCTGCAATGCGAAGGTACCGCTCGAAATCCTACGACTCCCTTGCTTGAGGTTGTCCGGTTCCATGTAGTCGGCGGTCGTCTCTCCGTTGATCTTCACAATCACTCGTTTGCCACGCACAATGATGTGATATTCGAACCACTCATTGTCTTTGGCGGGTGCTGTATAGACATCCTGCACCCCATAGAGCCCTCCTGTCTTTTTGGGGTCACCACTCGTGTTGTTCACCTGCGATTCATAACCGTGAACCGGCCAGCCTGAATCTTGATACTTGGTATGGAAATAAATTCCCGAGTTCGCCTTAGGTGAGGTTTTGACATCGCACTTAAATTCAAAGTTTTTGAAGTCTCCGTCATTGACATCGCCCACGTAAAACAGATGGCTGCGGTCTCCATTGACTACGATGGCACCCTCTTCCACGCGACATGACTGCGGATTCTCATTCGCTTTCCAGCCATTCAAACTCTTGCCGTCAAAAAGGGAAACCCAAGGAGAAGATGCGTCCTTTGCAGCTGCAGAATTTTTCGCCGGTTCTTTTTCAGCGCCGCCGACTGAAAGACACAACACCAACGTTAAACACAAAATGGGCAGCAACTTTATGGATTGAATAACCATAGGTGGAACTCTCCTCCAGGGGGGCTTGAGGCCAGATACCGATCTCCAGGACCCCATGATATCAGGCCTTTTAGATTTGTGTCAGAGCCTCTCGCAGGCAAATTCGATGCGTGCAGGCGACGGTAGGGTCTGCCAACAGGATCTACTTATGCGACGCGTCCTGGGGGCGAAAAGCAGACCCGTACTTTGCGTTCCGTTCCACTTGCAGCGTGCAAATCTAGCAATTCGCAACATACCAGTGATTCGCCTCAGAGCAGATCATCGGCTCGAGGGAGATCACACCCTGGAGCGGAATGATTTCCTGCGCATGCAGGACCCAATTTGACTGCAGCGTTGCTGCCGAGGTGGCCACCGAAATATGGTGGCGACTGGATAAGCGCAGTTGTGCAAATTGCCAGTCGGTTTGTGGACGGGCAGCCTGATCGGTGAAATAGAGTTCGGGGGGACGCTCACTAGGTAGGGCAAAGAAAAAACGATCGAGCGGCATCGAAAGGCCCTGGCCAATGGCTTTGATATAGGATTCCTTGAGGGTCCAGATCTGCAAGAACAATTCCTGCCTCTGGGCCTGCGGGGCCTGGCTGAGCAGTTCGACTTCCGCAGGGGAGAAGAAGCGGCGCGCAAGCGAGAACCCGGTTGTTTTTCGGTCCAGACTTTCGACATCCGCCCCGATTTGGCCCCCAGCGGCCACTGCGCAGATTACCATCCCCGCGGAGTGGGACAGGTTGAATGTCCCAAATCCATCCCAGGGAAATTTGACGACTGGCTTGCCGTGGTTTTCCGCACTGAAATCCCAACTTTCAGGTGGGACATCTGCGTAAAGCGAAAGCACACTCCGCACAAGTGCTCTGGCTACCAAATACTCTTCACGAATCCGCGGTAGCCGCAATTGAGACAAATGAGCGCACTCTTTGTCATTGAGTAATTCATGGTACTGCTCCAGTTGCGCTGGGGCCGTAGTTCGATCCAAATAACTGCACCAGAGGTCGACATGCCCTACAGAAAGATCGGGCCGCTGCAAACCGGTCTTGTTGCTACCCATCCTCATGATTCGAGAGGCCGATCTAGAGAACCCGAGTTTGGGTCGGAAAGCCCCTTCACCATCTCCTCGCGGTCCCCCATCCAATACCGCACGACATTCGCAGCGTCCAGAAAAAGGGAACCGATATCCAGGACAATGACTGCTTTAAGCCAAAACGCAAACCAAGTGCCTGCAGGCGCCTGATCGGCTTGCGCAATGAGATAGACCACCAGCGGGATCCAGGGGAGGTGCCCTAGACCTAGCAACCGAGAAAAACCGCTGTAGGCGGTCAAGACGATAAACAATGCACCTGTCAAAAGCGCCGTACCTAAAACAACCCATGCCTCAGGATGTTCGGATACAAAAAAAAAGGGCGTAATCATATTCGACATCAACAAAGACATCAGCCAGGGCTTCCAATAGAGTGGCATTCTGCCAAGGCCCCGATGATAGCGGATGAATGCGTGCGCGAGTGTGTACTTCACTTTGCTCTACTTTTTAGAAGACCACGCCTGAGAACGTGTTGCGACAAACTAAAAATAATAAATAGCGCAGCCGACCTGGATCCCTGAGGCAACACTAATGATGAGGCCAATATCACCTGGCTTGATCTGACCCGTTCGTCGAGCATGTTCGATTGAAAACGGCAATGTGGATGTGTATAAATCCCGGCCTTCAATAGCCAAATCAACCACGCGATGGGGTTCGATGCCCAACAAATTGGGAAGTTGCTTGTTCATTTTTGGGGATATCTGTGGAGGCAACACGATTCCAACTTGCGAAATATCGAGCCCTTCTTGTTCTAAAATATCCTCCACTGTGCCCGGAATCATCTGAAGATAAAGATCGAGAATATTTTCATCTTCTTCGATCGTCAGACAGGGCTTGCCATCGACGTATCCTCCAGTGAGGCGACGTCGATCCAACAGATCGCAGTCGTAGCGGAACACAAATCGACTGAAACCCTGGCGGCTCTCACCCTCCGCCTCCAGAATCATTGCCGAACCGGTTTCCGCAATCCCCATGAGGATGTCCGGATAAACATCCTTGTTGATCTCTACCTCCGAGGTCACAATCATCGCCGTGCGGTATTTTCCGGCCCGAATCATTTCACTCGCTATTTGACAGCCATTTAAAAAACTCATCGAACCGTTATACACATCGAAGGCAAATGTCTTTTTGTCTGTCTCCAACTCAATGGTATCGTTCATTTTCATTTTGCCAGCAACCATGGTGGCGATTGCCGGTTCCGAGACATACCCAGTACGCGTAATGCCGGCAAAAATCAGCAGTTCAATGTCGGCGACATCATAAGAGACCTTTTCCATACAGACCTCCGCCGCAGAGACCGCCGTATCGACTGAGTCCTCCGAAAGTTCTTTTCCTTCGGGAAAACATCCCGTGGCGGCAATGCGTATCCGCGGTACGGATCGCTCTGCGAGCGGGCGCAGGGCCTCTTCATCGCTGACCTTCTCTGGAAACTTCCCTTCATTTTTTGCAGCTCGTAGTCGATCTGGCAAATCGTCGAAAGTATAGATCGCCGTGCCAATGGTTTGCCCCGATCCGGTAATTCCGAAAACGACGTTTTCCCCCGATTCAATCGTTCCATTGAGCGTGTTGTCCCAGACAGCGACCATATGACTGGTGCTGGCCGTATTACCCCGATTCGGAAGATTGTTGATCGTATTTTTTTTCGTACTGATCTTCTTGTTAAACGCTTTGTTGATCGCTTTGGAGCCATCCATCAGAGAACGCTCGGATGTCTGATGCATGATCAGCTTTTGAATCTTCTCCGGTCGCCAACGACTGTTGTCGAACGTGTGTTTTGCGTGAGAGACGGAATATTTGACTGCGACCGATGTGTGTTCCATGGGGTCGGGCACGACCATGATCGCACCACCATGAGGTTGCTCGGTCAAACGTCCAATACACATCCAGGCGTACTTCCCGAGGGTATACATATCTAATTCGTGAAATCCGACATCCGTTCCTCCAGCCGATTCCAGAATAATCGCAGCCCCGGCATCCCCTACCGTAAGGCACGCTAACCGCGGGTCCAAAAATTCGGTGATCTCCAACTGCGCCGTGCGGGTAATTCCAGTAACAAATTCGCCGCTCACAACCATCCCGCGCCGGATAAGACCCGTGGAGATGAACGTATCCACGACATTCATGCCGGTAAACATACCCGCACAGGCGTTGGTCACGTCAAATGCGATGGCATTTTTGAGCCCACACCGTTTCTTTACCTGCAGCGAAGTATTCGGTTCGATGGAAACCTTTAAGTGGGAGTCGCTACGGGTAATATTACAGCAGACCACCAGATCGATATGTTCGGGGGAATAACGCGAATGCGTAAAGCACTCCTCGACTGCCTTCTGGGCCAGATCGATTGAAAAATCATCCTTTCCCGCCATGCGTCGCGATTTGATACCCGTCATGTATTCGAGCGGGAACCACATCTTCTTCTTGCAACCTTGAACCACCTCTTTTGTGGTCACTTCTTTAGGCGGCAGATAGACTCCCAGGCCCTCGATCAACATATTGGCCGTACGCTGTGGCCGCTCGGAGGCCGTGCTGTGGCTCGGGTGGACCCTCCTCGTGGCATCACCCGATTCGTTCTCAGCCACTTGGATTTTGGCCTCGGTACCTGGCTGATCAAGACTCGGGTCAAGCGTATCCGCGACGGCTGCTAATTCGGCAACGGTTGGATATTGGAAAAGCCTCGCCGGAGTGATATCGAGCCCTTCTTCGGCCGCGCGCGCTGCGATCTCAAGACTTTGGATTGAGGCACCGCCAAGTTCAAAAAAATTGTCGTGGATTCCCACTTGATCCAGGGAAAGGGCCTCCGACCAGATTGCGACCATTGTCTTTTCGGCATCATCACGTGGTGCCACAAACTCCACGCGCAAGGCGGGGCGGATCGACTCCGGTTCGGGAAGTGCCTTCCGATCTACCTTGCCTGCAGGATTGAGAGGAAAAACATCCAACGACATGAAGACCGACGGCAGCATGTAGTCAGGCAGCGTTTGTTTGAGGAACTCACGAAGATCACTGGTTTTGGGCGCTTCGCCAGCTGCAATCGTATAAGCGACAAGTTGTTTATCGTCGATTTTTCTTCCAGCCTGGCGGGCCATCACAACCGATTGACTAACTTGCGGGTGCTGGTTGAGTACCGCCTCAATTTCTCCTAATTCAATACGATGGCCACGAATTTTGACCTGAAAGTCCAAGCGCCCCAGGAATTCGATGTTCCCATCGCTGCGGAACCGTGCCAAATCCCCGGTCCGGTAAAGACGATGCCCCTCATCGTGACTGCAAGGGTCGGCAATGAACTTGTCAGCTGTTAGCTCCGCTCGATTGAGATAACCACGGGCAAGACCATCACCGCCGATATGTAAGTGTCCCGCTATCCCCATAGGAACTGATCGCAATCGTTCATCCAGAATATAAATCTGAGTGTTGTCGATTGGCTTACCAATCGGTATGGAGCCTTCGTCTTGGAAGACCTGATAAACAGAAGACCAAATCGTCGTCTCGGTCGGTCCGAACATATTCCAGAGACTGTCACACCGTTCAAGCAACTGCTTCGCCAAGTCGCGAGGCATCGCCTCGCCACCACAGAGAATTTTCAAATTCCGGTTCCCTTGCCAGCCCGCTTCAATCAACAACCTCCAGGTGGCGGGAGTCGCCTGCATGCCCGTGACCCCTCCTTCCTGAAGTACCTTTGCCAACTGCAAACCATCGGACGTGGTTTCGCGATCCACGAGAATGACGCGGGCACCCGTGATCAGCGGCAAATAAAACTCAAGCACCGAAATATCGAAAGACATCGTGGTCACTGCCAACAAGGTATCCCGGGATGTCATGCCGGGCTCTCGCTGCATCGAATTGAGAAAATTGGCCACCGATCGATGTTCGATTTGCACGCCTTTGGGTTTGCCCGTAGAACCCGAAGTAAAAATCACATAGGCCAGATTGCTCGAATCAAGTTGGCGATCTGGATTCTCGGAACTTTTGAGCGCAATGGCTCGCCGGTCGCGATCCAGGCAGATCACTTGCTCGGCACCTTCGGGAAGTGAGGCGAGCAGGTCGCTTTGGGTGATTACGATCGCTGCCCCGCTTTCTTCAAGCATGTAGGCCAGGCGATCAGAAGGTGTTCCGGGAGCCAGGGGAACGTAGCCTCCGCCCGCTTTATGTACCCCCAAGATGGCAACCAGCATCTCCACGGTAGGCTCCACGTAGAGACCAACTAAGGAATCCGCGCCGACCCCCTTGGCGATCAACCAATGTCCAAGTTGGTTTGCCCGCTGGTTCAATTCGGCATAGGTCAACTCGGTGTCACCAAACCGAACTGCGGGGGCTTCGGGAACCTCGCGAGCAGATTGTTCGAAGAGTTGGTGCAGACAAGCGTTGCGCGGATAATCGGCATCCGTTTGATTCCAATCCGTCCGCAATGCGGTCTCTTCCGCCACCGTCAACATCGGTAAATCGGCCAGTTCGGCATCGGGATCTGCGACAATGCTCTCCAGCAGTATTTGGAAATGCCCTACCATACGGACAATCGTCGATTCGTCGAATAAGTCCGAATTGTATTGCAACGCTGCGGACAGGGAGTCTCCCATGCTGAGCATCATCAAAGTCAAATCGAAAGCGGCTCCCTGTTGGCCGAGGGCAAAAGGCATCAGACCCAGTGTCGCGACGTCTTGGGGCAATACAAATCCACCCTCGCCAATTTCGTGGTTAAAAATTTTGCGGGGCTTATCCCAGGCAAATGAGGCCTCAAACATCGGCGAGCGACTCGCATCGCGAGGCGGCTGCAATCTTTCGACCAGCATCGGGAAGGGGAAGTCCTGATGGGTCAGCCCCTCGAGCACCGTCTGACGCACCTGAGCAAGAAATTCGCGGAAATTCATCTCCGGGGAGAGCTTGCCTCGCAAGACGATGGGATTCAAAAAATAACCAAAGATCCCCTCGAATTCAGCGCGATTACGCCCCGCTGTCGGCGAACCGACCAAAATGTCCTGCTGATTGCTGTAGCGATAAAGAAACAGCTGGTAGGCCGCCAACAAGATCATAAAAAGGGTTGCCCCCTCGTCCCTCGTGAGTGCAAAGAGGCGTTGCACCAGGTCACCCGGCAGTTGGAACTGATAACTCCTCCCCGCATAGGTCTGAATTGCAGGGCGAGGATAATCTGTCGGCAAATCCAAATTCGGAAGGTCTCCGGCTAGTTGGTTTTGCCAATAATTCCAATGTTGCTCGCCCTGCTCCCCCTCCAACATTTTTTCTTGCCACTGGACGAAATTCGTATATTCGTAGTTTAGCACCGGTAAGACTGCAGGCTGTCCTGTGGCCTCGGCTTGATAGAGCAATTCCAACTCATCAAACAACAGATCGAAGGACCAGAAATCGCTCACAATATGAGCCGAGGTGAAAAGAAGTACATGGGTCTTGCCGCGCCGCTCCAAGAGACGCAAGCGGAATACCGGGCCCTGCTCTAAATCAAAAGGTCGGTCCGCCTCGGCCTGAATGCTCTGATTGAGTTGCTCCCAATCCAAATCGCGCGCGTCTTGTCTTTCCAGCACCCGTTCCAAATCAGGATGCACCTGCTGTACCGGCAGGCCATGCACTGTCTTAAAGTCAGTCCGCAAGGTGGCATGTCGATTGATGGCAACCTGAAACGCGCGCGACAGGGAGGAAATATCGACATCTTCGCGAACATGCGCAGCATACATGATGTTGTAGGCCGAACTTTTCCGGTCGATCTGGTACATGAACCACAGCGCGCGTTGGCCGTACGAAAGCGAACCGGATTTGATATTTTTAAGAGATTTTTCTTTCAGCAACTTTTCCAGCAGCGCGCGCTTTTTCTCTGGCGATTGCCCTTCATTTGTAGTCGCAACTTCACTCATCGTTGTTCCTCTTGTCTGTCTAACATCTGGCTCAGCATCGCTTCGACCTCGGAATCGGACATCTCATCAAGCCGTTCCAACGCTTTTTCCGCTGATAATCCGGCCTCTTTCGCTAAAGCATCTATTACTTCATTCCCAACGCCAACCGGTGTTTCCATATCCTGTGGTACGATTTCTTCAAGTTGTTCCAAAATGTTTTGTCCTAATTGTGCAATACTTGGATCCTGTAGCAATTGGGCAACCGGGATCACGAT
>JAUWIQ010000280.1 GCA_030605285.1 Planctomycetota bacterium | reverse complement strand
TTCGCAGTGGAGACACTCGATGCCAAGGTGATTCAAAAACTGCCTAATTTCAGGCAACGCATGAATTGGTTTCTGGAACACCGTCCGGAACTTGCTTCGCTGGTCTCGCACTGGAACGTCCCGGGTGTCGGCAAGCGGGGATTGCTCTCGCTGTTGCGTGGACATCGGATGAAATGCGTGATTCAAAAGATGGTCGATGAGACGATGTTTTTTTCAGATTATGGGATTCGTGCCATTTCGCAGGGACTCCACGATAACCCTTATGTTTTTGATTGTGCGGGCCAGCGACTCACCGTGGATTACGAACCGGGTGAATCGACGCCCGGTCTTTTCGGCGGCAATTCCAATTGGCGGGGACCGATCTGGATGCCGATCAATTTTCTCTTGATTGAATCGTTGCAGAAATTCCACTATTACTACGGCGATGATTTCAAAATCGAATGTCCTACCGGTTCGGGAACAATGCTCACAATCGAGGAGATTGCCGAAGAAATTACGACCCGGCTGACGCGCATTTTTCTTCGCGATGAAAAGCAGCGGCGACCTGTTTTCGGTCCCTATGAAAAAATGCAGTCGGACCCCCACTTCCGCGATTATCTCTGGTTTCACGAGTATTTTCACGGCGATAACGGCCGCGGGGTGGGTGCCTCGCACCAGACCGGCTGGACCGGTCTGATCGCCAAACTTATGCAACCGCGTAGAAACAAAACGGCGGTCAAAAATCGCAAAAAAATGGCACGAAACGATTGAAAAAGGAGAAGCTTTCATGACACAGGCAGCGAATGAAGCGCACCCGGCAGTGGAAATGCCCCAACGGAATGTCGGCAAGGTGCTGCAGGGACAAAAAGCGCTGGTGACCGGGGCCAACTCCGGGATCGGCAAGGGGGTCGCACTGGCACTCGGTCAGGCAGGCGCCGATGTGATGGTGAATTACATTTCCCATCAAGATGCCGCGGAGGAGGTGGTCGAGACCATTTCGGGGTGTGGCAGTCAGGCAGCGTCCTATCAGTGCGATGTCTCCCAGGAGGATCAGGTCGAGGCGATGTTTGCGGAGACCTGTAAGAAATTTGGCACCATCGATATTCTCGTCAACAATGCCGGCCTGCAGCGCGATGCGGCCTTTGATGAGATGACGCTTGAACAGTGGAGTACGGTGATCAATATTAATCTTACGGGGCAATTTCTTTGTGCGCGGGCGGCGGTCCGCGAATTCAAGCGACGTGGTATCGTGAAGGAGGTCTCCTGTGCTGCGGGAAAAATTATCTGTATGAGTAGTGTGCACCAGCGGATCCCCTGGGCGGGCCACGTGAATTATGCATCCTCCAAGGGGGGCATCATGATGATGATGGAAAGCATCGCACAGGAAGTGGCGCCCCATCGCATTCGGGTCAACAGCATTGCCCCAGGCGCGATTCGTACGCCGATCAATACCGATGCCTGGAAGACCCCCGAGGCGTATGCGGCACTGATGACCTTGGTGCCCTACAAACGGATTGGCGAACCGGAAGATATTGCCGATGCGGCGGTCTGGCTGGCCTCGGACCAATCCGATTACATTACCGGCACCACCCTGTTCGTGGATGGCGGGATGTGCCTCTTCCCCGGCTTTGCCACAGGGGGGTAAGCGATCGGGTCGAGAGGCCCTGGACGGAGGCGGTTGCCGATTGGCATGGAAATGAATAAGGACTGCTGGTAGATGGGTCTGGCTTTTGACAAAGAGGCGGAATGGCTCGAGTCGGACGGCCTGGGAGGGTTTGCCTCGGGCACCGTTTGTGGTCGCCGTACGCGCCGCTACCACGCGATCCTGCTTACCGCGACCGAGCCGCCGAGCGGCCGCATGGTCTTGGTCAACGGGTTCGATGCCTCTCTCGAAACAACGGGTGGTAGCCACTGGCTCTCTTCGCAGTTCTATGCCCCTGATGTCGTGGCGCCGGACGGGGCAAACTTCCTGGAAATGTTTGCGTGCGATCCCTGGCCACGCTGGAGATATCAGTTCCCCGATGGAACACGACTGGAACAGCAGTTATTTGTGCCCCGCGGTAGCAGTGTGGTCGCCTTGCGGTGGCATCTGCTGGCGGCACCGGAGGGAGAAGCTACCTTGCATGTGCGGCCGTTTCTCTCGGGCCGCGGCTACCACATGCTGCATCATGAGAATCCCAATTTTTGCACGGCAGCAGATCAAGAGGGGGATGAGGTTCGTTGGCAGCCGTATGACGGGGTGCCCAGCATCACCGCAAAGAGCAATGGCCGCTACGAGCACCAGCCGACATGGTATCGCAGTTTTCTTTACGAGCAGGAACGCGAGCGGGGTCTTGATGACACGGAGGATCTCTTAGCCCCCGGCGTTTTTAGCTGGTCTCTGGAAAAGTGTGAGGCGGTCCTTTTTTTCGCGGCTGCCGGATATGAACAGGCAGTCCGTCGTTGGGGAGCGGATGCGGGCGCGGCGTTTACCCAGGTCGAGGGCCTTGAGCGGAGCCGCCGCGACGCACTCGGCTCGCGGTTGCAACGCGCGGCCGATTGTTATCTTGTTGCCGGACGGGGTGGCAAGACGGTGGTTGCCGGTTTTCCCTGGTTTACCGACTGGGGCCGGGACACGTTTATTGCCCTGCGAGGCCTTTGTCTGGCCACAGGTCGACTGCAAGATGCCCGCGATATCCTGGTCGCCTGGGCCGGCACAGTCGATCGTGGCATGCTACCCAATCTGTTTCCCGACCAGGGGAGCCAACCGGAGTTCAACTCGGTCGATGCCTCGCTCTGGTACATCATCGCCTGCCACGATTATCTCCAGGCGATGCAGCGGGCGGGACAGCGCGTGCCCGCCTCCGATCGCAAAGCCCTGGAAGAGGCAATCGAGGCGATCCTTCAAGGGTATTCCCAGGGGACCCGTTACCAGATTCATCGCAGCGACGACGGCCTGCTTGCCGCAGGTGAGCCGGGTGTGCAACTGACCTGGATGGACGCCAAGGTGGGCGATTGGGTGGTGACACCGCGGATCGGCAAACCGGTCGAAGTTCAGGCGCTGTGGCTCAATGCACTGGCAATCGGCAGCCAACAGAACAAGGTCTGGAAAGCCCATTTTGAAGCGGGGCTCACTGCGTTTGAGGCACGGTTTTGGAATCCGGCAACAGGCAGTCTGTTTGATGTGGTGGATCCAGATCACAAGCCCGGTACGGTCGATGATACCTTTCGACCGAATCAAATCTTTGCGGTCGGTGGCCTGCCGCGGCCCCTGATGAAAGGGCAAAAAGCCCGGCAGATTGTCGATGCGGTCGAAGCGCGGTTGTGGACGCGTCTGGGACTGCGGTCGCTCGCGCCGGGCTCCGCAGACTATGCGCCACACTATCAAGGGGGAGTCCGGCAGCGCGATGGCAGTTACCATCAGGGCACGGTCTGGCCCTGGCTTGCCGGACCCTTCATCGAGGCCTGGGCCCGGGTGCGGGGAAATACAGGCGAGGTCCGCCGGGTGGCCCGCGAGCGGTTTCTGCCGGGGTTGGAGGCGCATCTGGACGTGGCTGGAATCGGGCACGTTTCGGAAATCGCCGATGCCGATTCCCCGCATACCCCGCGAGGCTGTCCGTTTCAGGCTTGGTCGCTTGGAGAGATGCTGCGGATTTCCCACGATGTGCTCCCGGAGAGTCGGACAGCCAAGGCGCCCTCGGCACCTTAGGAATTTTTGCAGTGCGGGAATTAGTAGTGCGGCAATTAATCGCTGCTTAAGACTAAAAAAATGGGGCGATCGCAAGCCCCGCAGCTTGCTTTATCACCACCACTTTGCCGCGCAGGCGGGGTTAAATTCACGTTGTCGGTGGTACCCGGGCGTGAACGCATCGGGTAAAAAGGTGGCTGTTGCATGGACAAGGCGGCCAGCGGTTGGCAGAAGAACCGGCCGCGGGGCACTCCCTGGGGCTGTTGCTTCCAGGGGGTCAGGAGGCAGCCTGTATCTGCCTTTTGCGAGTCGGGTGGCGAGGGCGTCTGCAGGTCGATTG
>JAUWIQ010000349.1 GCA_030605285.1 Planctomycetota bacterium | reverse complement strand
GGAACTGTTTTGTGAGCTCGCGGGCCAGGGCATTGACTTAGTATTTCTGGCGACCGTCGCATTTTTACTGGGGCGTCCCGGGAGTTGGCTGATTGTGTGGGTGTCGGGAGACTATCCGCAAACGATTCAATTGGCCCTATTGCTGTTGCTGCTGCTTGTCGGCAACATGATGATTTCGTTTCCGCTTTCGTTTTACTCGGGCCATGTCCTCCAGCATCGCTATCAACTTTCCCGGCAAAGCTTTTCGCAGTGGCTTTGGAGATTGACCAAGCGACACCTGCTGGAACTCGCTTTCGCTGTCGTTTTAGTGCCGGGACTCTACTGGCTCATTTGGATCTGTCACGCGTGGTGGTGGCTGGTCGCTAGCGCCGGTTTCTTTCTCTTAAGTGCAATTCTCGGCAAGTTGGCCCCAGTGCTGATCTTACCGATTTTCTACAAGATCAAACCGCTTTATGGCGGCGAACAGACGGAGGAAATAAAACAGCGGATGCGGCGGATTTCAGCAGGAACGGGTATTGCGATTGAGGGGGTGTTTCGTATGGAAATGAGCGCTGAAACATCGAAGGCAAATGCCATGCTCACCGGTCTGGGAAAAACCCGTCGCGTGATTCTGGGAGATACCCTCCTCGATCAGTTTACAGCAGATGAAATTGAGGTAATCTTTGCCCACGAAATAGGCCACCATGTCCACCGGCACATCTGGAAGCTGATGCTTTTCGGAGGTTTATACTCGGTGGTTGGTTTTTTCGTTGCGGGCTGGACCCTGGGACTTTGGATTGAGGCCAACGGTGGCACACTCGACTATGCCAATTTTCCGATCTATACGATGCCCATGCTGCTCCTGGTCCTTACGCTGTTTTCCACATTTCTCGGACCACTGCAGAATACGCTCAGTCGACATTTTGAACGGCAGGCCGATCGTTATGCGCTAGACCGGGCACCTGCCCGCGAGGCTTACCGCTCCGCATTTCGTAAGCTCGCCCGTCAAAACAAGGACGATCCCAATCCCAATCGCCTCGAGGTCATCCTGTTCCATAGTCACCCACCCATCGCGGAGCGATTGGCTATCGCCGACACCTGATCGGGTTGCCGGTTGCGACAGCTTGTTCGGATTGCGATCGCCCGGTCGGTGAGTTGCTTTCTGGGTTCTTGCAGCCGAGCCGCACCCCTGCCGTGTTTTCGAGGCGGAGGCTAGAATAGGGCTTGCTTTCATGCCTTTCCGTGTCAGGTCTTAATCCCATGTCGCACGAGACGTACCAGAATCCGCTGGTAAGCCGCTACGCATCGGCCGAGATGAGTCGCCTTTGGAGCGACGACCGGAAATTCCGCCTCTGGCGAATCCTCTGGGTTGCCTTGGCAGAGGCCGAAGCGGAGTTGGGACTGCCGGTGAGCCCCGAGCAAATTTCGGAGCTCAAAGCACACGTGGAGGATATCCACTACGAAAGGGTCGCTGACTTCGAGCGCCAGTTGCGGCACGATGTCATGGCGCATGTACACGCTTACGGGGAGGTCTGCCCGTTGGCACGGCCGATCATCCACTTGGGGGCAACGAGTTGTTTTGTCACAGACAACACGGATCTCATCCTGATCCGCGAAGGCTTGATCCAAATACGTGATCGGTTGGTAGCCACCATCGATGCCCTGGCAACGTTTGCAGAACATCACCGCGATCTTGCCTGCCTCGGCTTCACGCACATGCAACCGGCTCAACCGACGACGGTGGGTAAAAGGGCCTGCCTCTGGGCCTACGATTTGGTTTTGGATCTTTCGGAAGTTGAGTTTCGTCTGAACTCGCTACGGTTTCGAAGTACCAAGGGAACCACGGGAACTCAGGCTAGTTTTTTAAGTCTGTTCGACGGGGATCATTCAAGAGTCGAACAACTCGAATCGCTCGTGGCAAAAAAAATGGGTTTCGGACAGACGTATTCGGTCACCGGTCAAACCTACCCTCGTAAAGTGGATGTGCAAGTTATCAACACCCTGGCAGGCATTGCTGCCAGTGCTCATAAGGCGGCGACAGATTTCCGTTTGCTGCAAAACCGTAAGGAGATGGAAGAGCCTTTCGAAAAAGACCAAGTTGGCTCCTCGGCAATGGCCTATAAGCGGAATCCAATGCGGAGCGAACGAATTTGTGCGCTGGCGCGGTTTGTCATGAGTCTCGAATCGAGTGCCACCCAGACGATGGCAACGCAGTGGATGGAACGTACCTTGGACGACAGTGCCAATAGGCGATTAGTCCTGCCCCAGGCATTTCTTGGGATCGATGCAATTTTGAAGCTTTATCAAAATGTGGCAGAGGGGTTTGTTGTCTATCCTAAAGTGATCGCGCAGCGTCTCAGCGAAGAGTTGCCGTTTATGGCCTCAGAAAGTATTTTGATGGACGCGGTGCGCGAGGGTGGCGACCGCCAAGAATTACACGAACGAATTCGCCAACATAGCCAAGAGGCTGGTCGCGTAGTCAAGGAGCAGGGCAGAGCGAATGATTTATTAGACCGTTTAGCGGCAGATTCTGCTTTTAACGGAATTGATTTGCAAGCAGCCGTTTTGCCAGCACGTTTTATAGGCCGTGCCCCAGAACAGGTGACGCAGTTTATTGCTGAAGTTGTAGCACCGATTCGCGAACGGTATAAAAAACGGCCTGCACCCAATGCCGATGTGTTGGTTTAGCCGTTGTAGAAAATAGGGTGGTGGAGAGGAATTAAGTTACTGTCGGGTAGGCACGTTCTTTCCTTTTCACCATTGCAAACGAGTTTAGTGTTTGAAAGGTTCAGGGCGCTGTGAAAGTTCTTATTGCCGATAAACTGTCCTCAGCAGTTCCATCCTCCCTGGAGGCAATGGGACTGCAGGTCGAGTCTCGTCCCGAACTGTCCGCCGAAGAAATTCCGCAGGCGCTCGAGGGTGTCGGTATTCTCATCGTTCGCTCAACGCGCGTAATCGCAGCAGCCATGGAGCAAGCAAATGATCTGTCGCTCGTAATCCGTGCTGGCGCTGGGGTCAACACGATTGATCTCCCGAGTGCCAGCGCGCGTGGAATTTACGTTACCAACTGTCCTGGAAAGAATACGGCGGCTGTAGCAGAACTGGCAGTGGGTCTATTGATCGCTGCCGATCGGCAGCTTGTGGAGGCGACGAATGCCCTGCGTGAGGGATCCTGGGAGAAGAAACGCTTCGGAGCCGCCCACGGTTTGCGCGGGCGCAAGTTGGGGATTTTGGGATTCGGTGCGATTGGCCGGGCAGTGGCCGAACGGGCAGTCGGTTTAGGTATGGAGGTTTATGCTTGGTCGCGAAGTCTTAGCCCTGAAGCAGGACAAGCTTATGACATCGAGGTTGCCGAATCGCCCATCGCGCTTGCCAGGATTTCCGATGCGGTGAGCGTCCATCTGGCGCTCTGCGAGGAGACCCGGCACCTGGTCGGTCGGGATTTCTTTGCTGCGATGAAACCGGGCGCAGTGTTCATCAATG
>JAUWIQ010000064.1 GCA_030605285.1 Planctomycetota bacterium | reverse complement strand
TGAATCTTCCGGGGCAGAAGATGGAACTGAGTGGTACATTTCTGGATGGATCGGAGTTGGACTGGGCATCGTATCAAGGAAAAGTCGTGCTGATCGATTACTGGGCGAGTTGGTGCGGACCGTGTCGCCAAGAATTACCGAATCTTCTGGAGAACTACAGGAAATACCACGATCAAGGATTTGACGTGATTGGGATCAACTTAGACGATAGTCGAGAGGTAGTCACCTCGTTTCTCGACAAGGAAAAACTTCCCTGGAAGACACTCTTTAGTGATAAACCAGGAGAGACGGGTTGGCAAAATCCGATGGCCGCACGTTAGCGGAGCGCGGGAATTCCGACGGTCATATTGAGCGACCGGGAGTGCAAGGTCATCTCACTGCAGGCTCGCGGGGACGAGTTGGGCAAATTGCTGGCAGAGCAATTCGAGCTAACTGAAAAGCCTAAAGAAGGTGACAGTTGAATCGCTATGTTGCCGCTATGTTGCCCTAGTGCGAACCTGTTTGCTTAGCCTTGCGCGTCGATCCAGGTCTCAATAAGCTCCGGCGATATCTGGCTTAGTTGCTCGATGACGTAGTCTGCTTTTGTATATTCGTCGCGCGTATGACCGGTACTCACAAGTGCGACACTAAGCATGCTGGCTGTGTTTGCCGCCATGATACCAGCGCACGCGTCTTCAATGACGACGCAATTTGAGGGGGCCACTGCAAGCCTTTGGGCAGCAAGCTGAAAGACTTCAGGGTCTGGTTTACCACGCATAACATCTGCTCCGGTGACCGTCGCACCAATCCAGTCGCGTCGATCAAGCTGCTGGAGCGCGAGCTCGACATTCTCAGGAGGACCTGAGGAGCCGAAAGCCAATCGAAAATCTGCCTCATGTAACGCGGCAAGCAGGTTTTTTGCTCCGGGCATCCAGGGATAATCTGTTGCAACAAGCTCTCGAAAGGCCACTTCTTTTTCCGCGTCGAAGTCGGCAATCTGTTTTGCGTTGAGTGCCGCGCTGCCCCAAAGAGTATGAATGATTTCTCGGCTCGTTTGACCAAATGTCCTGGCAAAATCGGACTCAGTCATTTGCTGACCATACCCTCGGGCCACTGCCTGCCAACTTTGTAGATGCGCGGCATAGGAGTCGATCAAGACCCCGTCGATATCGAAAATCACAGCTTTCGCTTGCAAGGATCAGATCCTTTCGATCAAGTCGTTGACCACCTTTTCTAGCAAGGCGTCTCCACCAAATTTCATGCCCAGAGCGCGCAACTTTCCTGTTTCAATTTGGTGCAAGGGGTGTTTGGACTGCCCCTCAATTGTGCTCTCACTATGCGAGAGCCGTTTGGCAAGGGTCGCAACGTCGTACTCCGACACATAGCGGTCGTAGCAGTTATAGACTTCTCCGGAAACTCCCTCTGCCGTCAGTAAAATCTCTACGGCTTGCGCAACGTCTGAAGCATGAACCTCCTTGCCTCCAGAACGGCATGTGACCGGTGCTCCCTGCACAATACTTTGAATCAAGGCAAACCATTTACTGCGCTCGGCTGGTCGTGCCACGCCATAGATCCCGGTGGGCCGAAGTCCACAGATATCGTAACCCATTCCCCAGCCGTAACTGTGGATGAATTGCTCGATGGCCGCCTTATGGGCACCGTAGTGTGACTTGGGAGAGACCGGGTGTGTTTCATCGAGTGGTCGGTCACCGAGTATCTGCTCGTGGACCGCGCACCTCGAGACGAATACAAATCGCGAAACATTGAGTGTATGAGAAGATTCGATCAGTTTCATCGTGCCGAGAAGATTGTTTTGCAGAAAAGTGGCTAAATCTCCTTCGCCACCTCGAAAATCGGCGCCCACGCGGTACAGCGCTGCGTGGACTACCGCATCGCAATCGGCAACAAGATTTGCGCAACTCGCCGCCTTGCTCAGATCACCCGGTATCCACTCCAGTTGCTGTGCGCTCGTTTCGAACCCGCCGCGATCGCTCCCCGCACGGTACCAGCATCGGCATTGATGACCTGCTGCTAAGAGCCGATTGACGATATAGCGACCCAGAAATCCCGTGGCACCGGTAACGGCAATTTGCATCGCTTCTTTTCCCTTCACGTTGTAAAGAACCGACTCTGCTCGGGGTGTACCGGAATCGCTCAATATTTGCTGATCGGGCCAATGATGACAGATCGATTGCCCGTGTGGCAAGTGCTGCTCTGCAAAAGTTTTCCGGCAATGGACTTGACCTATCAGTACACAAGCCGTTTTCTAGAACCGTTCGATCCCCGAAAATTCTTCTTGGAGAGAGGCATGATGGATCTGGATCTGATCAGTGCCAGCGGTATCTTGATCACGCTCTCCGCGCTCTTTGCCTACGGTAACCAGCGCTGGCTGAAACTGCCCGAAACAATCGGCCTGATGGTGATGGCGCTAATTTTTTCATTGCTGCTTGTGGTGGCAGGGTTGGTAAATCCCATAGTGTTTCAGGCTGCAAAATCGCTCATGCAGCAGATTGATTTTAATAAAACACTGATGCACGGCATGTTGGGATTTTTGCTCTTCGCTGGCGCGCTGCATGTCAAGCTTGGGGATTTGGCAGACCAAAAGTGGGTGATTACAGTGACCGCGACGGTCGGGGTGATCGGTTCGACTTTTATCGTGGGGGGGATTGCTTGGTGCGTTCTGGCTTTGCTGGGGGGGCAGGTGCCCTGGATCTATTGCCTACTGTTCGGAGCCCTCATCTCGCCCACGGATCCAATTTCGGTGTTGGGAATTATGAAAAAGCTTGGTGCGCCCAAGAGCCTGACTACAAAAATGGCCGGCGAATCACTTTTTAACGATGGCGTGGGTGTTGTGGTGTTACTGGTGATTTTAGATATGGCGAGTGGTTCGGCTGATTTCACGTTCAGCCAGATTGGAATTTTATTTTTCAAAGAGGTGCTTGGTGGTGTCGCTCTGGGACTGTTGCTAGGTTGTACCGCATACTATTTGCACAGCACGGTAGAAAATGAACGCGTCGAAATCCTTGTTTCACTGGCAGTTGTCGCGGGAGGCTATCCGCTCGCTCTGGCTTTGCATATTTCCGGTCCGATCGCCATGGTGGTGGCCGGCCTGCTGATTGGCAACCATGGTCGATCTCATGCCATGGGAGACGAAGTTCGCCAGCAGGTGGATACGCTTTGGGAACTTATCGATGAGATCCTTAATGCGGTGCTTTTTGTATTGTTGGGTCTCGAGATACTGGTACTTGCCTGGCGTTCCCAGTTTTTGATTGCCGGCCTGTTGATGATACCGACGGTTCTGCTTGCGCGCCTACTCACAATTGGGATGGCCATTGCGATGTTGCAACGTTTTCAGACCTTCAGCCCCAAGGTGGTACAAATCCTTACCTGGGGCGGATTACGAGGTGGAATCTCCGTTGCGCTTGCGCTTTCGATCCCACTAGGTCTCGATGAAGGAGTAGGCGGGTCTACCTTGCCGGTTCGCGATTTAATTTTAGCGATGACTTATGTTGTCGTGGTCTTCTCGATCATCGTGCAGGGTCTGACGATTGGTCCCTACATCCGTAAATCCCTCTCACTCACTGCCCCGCCAATCCCTGGAAAGAGTCTGTAGAAGTTTTTCTGGTGCCCGTCCGTCATGTACCACAAGTCGATATCGAAGTGACAATGTCCGATCCTTTTTTAATTTCAGTGGGCCGTTTGCGGCGATACACGGGTTGATCATTGCAATCGAGATTAAATTATGCCACTTCGTCGCGGGATTCTCCGGATGATTCATTACGGCAATACCTGCGGTTTGCCCGTCGGCAAGGGCAATGGTGTAATCATACCAGGGACTTGAAGGCCAGTCGGTTTCCGGTTTCAGGTGGTGGGGAGGGGGCAGAGATACTTTTCCTTGCGGATTGAAAAACACTCCCTTTCCATCCTGACGGCTTTTTACGCAAAAACCGCCGAACGCGGTCCGATCGATCGTCAAATCGGTAGTCGGTGTCAGTTGGAAGTGCATGTCAATTACAAAGACCTCTTCCTGCTGCTGAACGTTGATCGTGAGTTGTTCTTCGAGGCGGACGCGTTTTTTAATCATCCATTGATTCCTAATCGCGAGTTGTGCAGATTTGTGATTTGTCGCGACCAGGGAAATATCTCGATTGACAATTTCACAGCCAGCGGTGGGTGCCATTTCTCCCCAACCCCAAAAATCTGCCCGTTCGGAAAACTCCATAGCGTGCCATGCCAGGAAGACTCCGCGGTGATGCCGGTGGTCGCCCGGTGCAAAATCAACGACGCGTATTCCCTCTGGTGTGTTGAGGGGGAACAAGCAGCAAGTGCTGTTTGCAGAAAGATTGGTTCCGGCAGGCTTGCGGGTCATGTACTGAAAAACCGTGCGTCCATCGGCGGTTTTTAGTACTTTCCCGTGTTCTGTTTTTTCCAGTGAGTAGACCTTGCCATCCGCTGAGTTGGCGGTGGTTGCGGGGAGGAACACACAGAGGCCGATGAAAAGAAACGTTGCAGTAAGAGTCGCTAGTAAACGTTGCATTTCGGTTTCCTGTTTGAGAAACATAATCGGGGGATATCAAGCGGCCAGCAAACCATTTGGAGTCGCTCAGTTCTCTGTGCGGATGGGCGTCAGTCGTTTTCTTCGCGGGCGTTCTCTTCCAACAGATCCTCTCCGTATCCGGGCGGGAAGGGACCGTTGGGAAGTTCACTACTGCCATCTTCGCGGGTCTCGCTCTGAAATCGGGAGAGCCAGTAATCCACGTCCTGAGGACTCAGAGGCAGTTGGGGCTTATCGAGTCGGGGCGCGGTAGGGTCCTGCTGCCCGCGACTGCGAAGTATTTCCACATACCAGTGGTCGCTATCGACACCACGGGCCCGCCGCCGGTGGGCCGCGCGTTGGATTCGGTGATCGCTGGAAACGACAGTCAGGCTACGGGGCGCCGAGTCCGCAAGGATCAATTCTTCGATCAACGTATCGGCATCGTCATATTGTGAGGCAAAGTGGATGGTCATGTCTCGGTTCGAAACGCTGCGGGGAAGTCCACGAGGTGCATCCTGACCTGCATCGAAGACAACCGTGGTCCGTTTGCGCTGGTCTCTGGGGAGAGACTCGGCGAGAAAATTTAAGAGCGCCCCACGGGCTCGCTCCAGATTCCCCAGGCTGCCCTCCTCGGATGGGATGCCGACTGCATTGAGCAGGTTGTAGCCATCGATGATAAGAGCCATCAGTCACCGTAGTGAAACGCCGATCTCAGTTGTCAAAGACCCCGTTCAAATTTGACCTGGCCGGCAACAATCACGGTATCTGCCCGACCAGTAAGGGTCTCACCAAGAAAGGGAGAATTGCTGCTCTTGGAATAAAAATCCTTTGAATCGACCGTCCAGGCTGCCTCGGGGTCGATGATGGTGACATCGGCATCGGCACCGATTTGCAAGGTGCCTTTTGCGATTCCAAGGATTTGTGCTGGGTTGATCGTCATCTTTTCTAGGGCGGTCGACCAGTCAAGATGTCCAGGTCGAATCAGTTTTGTAATGACCAACGCAAGTGATGTTTCAAGTGAAACGACCCCAAAAGGAGCTCGGTCGAGTTCCTGCATTTTCTTTTCTACTGCATGGGGTGCATGATCCGAAGCGATTACGTCGATCGTTCCATCGATGAGTCCAGCAATGCAGGCATCCAGGTGGCGACGGCCGCGCAGAGGTGGATTGATTTTGAAATTCGAATCGAAGGAACGAAGCGCCTCGTCGGTAAGACTGAAGTGATGCGGACAGACTTCCGCGGTGACTCGAACACCCCGCATTTTTGCACGGCGGATTGTATCGATACTGCCAGCGGTGGAAATGTGCATCATATGGATTCGCCCACCGGTCGATTCCGCGAGTGAAATATCGCGACCGGTCATCACATCTTCTGCCTCAGCAGGTATTCCAGGCAAGGCAAGGATCATGGAAATTCGACCCTCATGCATGACCCCGTCCATCGTGAGCTCAGCAACGTCCGGGTGACTAAGCACAGGCTTGTCAAACATGAGGAGATATTCCAAAGCCCGCCGCATTAGTTCGGAGTTTGCGACCGGGGCACATTCATCACTAAAAGCCACGGCCCCGGCCTCTACCAGGGTACCCATTTCTGCGAGTTCCTCGCCCGCCCGATTCTTACTGATACAGGCGATCGGGTAGACATTGCAGTTGTCCGCTTCGGCGGCCTGTCGTTTGACGAATTGGACGGTCCCCTGGGAGTCCATGGGTGGACTGGTGTTCGGTGTGCAAGCAATCGAGGTAAATCCACCCGCTAAGGCTGCTGCCGTACCGCTGCGTATCGTCTCGTCTTCTTCGCAGCCCGGTTCCCGAAGGTGCACGTGCATGTCGATCAGGCCCGGTGCAATGATCTTTCCTGCAGCATCGATCAGCCGCATCGATCCGTTGATAGGCTTTTCTTCGATTTTGACATCGTAGGCCGTGATCCGACCATCCCGAATCAGCAAATTGGTCGTACGATCTATTCCCTGAGACGGGTCGATGACGCGGCCATTTTTAATCAGGATGCTCGACATGAATCCGTTCCGACTGGCTCCGCGTGAAAAAAAGTATGCATTTGCTAGGAGGCCTCTGCAGAGGCCACACCGCAGGTTAACCAGAGTACGGCCATGCGAACTGCCAGCCCGTTGGTTACTTGATGGAGAATGACCGAATGGGGGCCATCTGCGACCTCGGGAGTCACTTCCGCTCCGCGGTTGATGGGACCAGGGGCCATGATCAAAATATCTTCCTTTGCTTTTGTCATCCGTTCCCCAGTCATTGCATAAAGCAGTGCGTACTCGCGAACCGAAGGGAAGGGCCGCATCAACTGCCGCTCAAATTGAATTCGGAGCAGGTTCAAAACATCACATCGTGGCAGAATAGCATCCAGGCTATAGGCCACCTCAACCCCCAACTCTTCCCAGCGGCGGGAAACGAGGGTGGAGGGACCACAAACGATGACGTGTGCGCCAAGTTTTTGCAGCCCCCAAATATTGGATCGAGCGGTTCGGCTATGGGCAATATCGCCGACAAGGGCCACCGTCAGACCTTCAATCTTTCCGCGTCGTTCGCGAATCGTCATGATGTCGAGTAGGCCCTGAGTCGGATGTTCGTGGGCACCATCACCCGCATTGATGACACAACAGTCGACATTCTGTGCCAGCAGATGTGGCGTACCGGGGGTGCGATGTCTTACCACAATCGAGTCGACATTCATGGCCTCGATGTTTTTGGCGGTATCGATAAACGTTTCGCCCTTGGACAAACTGCTGCCAGAGGAAGAGAAGTCGATCGTATCGGCACCGAGTCGGCGGGCAGCCAGTGAAAAACTAGTTCGGGTGCGAGTTGAATTTTCAAAGAAAAGATTGGCGATTGTTGCTCCACGGAGCAAATCAATCTTCTGGGCACAACCATCGGTCATCGCTTTTAGCTGTTCCGCGGCATCCAGTACGAGCGTGATTTCTTCTGCCGAAAGATGTTCCAACCCCAGCAGATCCGCTCGTGTCCAGGCCTCGGGCACGACGAGCTTGTCCATGACATCAGTACTCATAGCTGGGGAACTAGGATTTGAACCTAGACTAAGTGATTCAGAGTCACTCGTGCTACCGTTACACTATTCCCCAGGGTGGGAATATCAGAGTCCCGGGGTGATCCCAAAAACATGCCGCAAACAGCCCGCCCCATCTCAAAAACATGCCGCAAACAGCCCGCACCCAAGAGCAATCGAACAACAGTTTAACCTAGGGAGGCAACTCAGGAGCGTCAAGGGTCAGTCTGCCGAGGTTGCGGAAAGTGTCAGGCCCCCGCATTCCTTGTGGGATTATCCGGCTGCTTCCCACGTTGCGGAGCCTGTCATAGAATGAATCTCCGTTCTTTTTCTGTCAGTTGTTTACTTTTTCCCGGGCGCAATTTTCAATGGCTGGTGGGCGTTTGGTCATGGTCGTCGGCCCCGCGATGGGCCAGCAATATGAACTCGACAAACCCAAGATGGTGATGGGTAGGCATCCCGGGTGTGAAATTGTGATTTATGCGGGCGCGGTGAGTCGGCAGCATGCTCAGATTATCATCGATGGGGGTAGATTCTATGTCGAAGATCTGCAAAGCCGGAATGGGACATTTGTTAACGACCGGAAAATCGAAGGGCGGCACCTGCTGCATCATGCCGATAGCCTGCGTATTTGTGATCTGGGATTCCGTTTTGATGATCACGAGTTCCTCAAGCAGCAAGTAGCGACTGCTGGAGATACAGGGTTCGCGATCGAGTCCGAATCGTCTAAGTCTATTTTGATTGAAGACGATCGTGGCATGCCGGGTGGTTCCAAGGTCATGGCAAAGCTGGAGGTATCGGATACCTCACGTATGCGGGTTGAGGTAAATCCGATCACCAAACTCAAGGCGGTCCTGGAAATCACTCACAACTTGAGTAAATCACTCTCGCTTGATGAGGTTTTGCCAAAAGTCCTCGATAGTCTGTTTACAATTTTTTTACAGGCCGACCGTGGCTTTGTGGTCCTTCGCGAAGGCGGAGG
>JAUWIQ010000215.1 GCA_030605285.1 Planctomycetota bacterium | reverse complement strand
GGTCGCGACTTCGTCCCTGGCAGGGTTTGCTGCGGATTTTTTCTGCCGAGAATACGATTCGCACAGGATTTGGATTAGCAAAAATGCTTGCGATTGGCACTATCGTAATCTGGAGTCTGTATGCTCGCAGGACGGACATTGTCGCCCTCTCTACAATGCCAGTTGGCGAGATGACGAGTGCCTTGTTCGATCTCCTCTTCGGCATCCTGTTGGAAATCACCGCCGTGCTATTGGTTCTCGCGATTGTTGATTTTTTCTACCAGCGGAGAAAATACGAGCGTCAATTGATGATGACCACCGAGGAGCTTCACCAAGAACTACGAGAACAGCAGCCACATGCCCAAGCCGGGCGGTGGAGCCGGGCCGGGAAAATAGCATCCCTTAGTGAGCGACCCATTCGCTAGTTGCAGGGGTAGCCATACCGTTCCATAAAATCGGCCCATTGTTCCCGAATGCCGATTTGGGTTGTCTCGTCCAATTCATATCGATTCGTACGATAGTCTTTCAAGTCAGCGACATGCGATTCCAGTCGCGGCAACACGTCCTCAAAGTGGTCGAGTTCCAGCTCCCGATAGATCGACCGGACGGTCGCGATCGGATTTTCTACAAGCTGTTCGTATCGAATTTCAGCGTACCGATTGGGAGGAATCAGGTGCCGAGTTCGTTCGAACGCCGCGTAAAGGCGAACGAAGACGGAAAGCACGAAGTCAGGGAGCCATTCGCACCTTGGCACTTGGACGCTTTGCGTCTGGATGAGTGATTTCCAAAGACGTAATGTCGACGGATACACTGCAAAAGGATTACGCACGATATGCACGAAGCGGGCATCTGGGAACATCTCAAGAAGCACCTTGACCCTACCGAGATGTGGCGGTGACTTGAGTACCAGACTACGCTGTTCTCGGAAGAAGACTCGTTGCAAAAACCAGTGAAGATTTTTTTTCCACTGTTCGATCTGTTGCGCTGTGAACCCGGAAAAATCAAGTGAATCGAGCCCCGCAGGACCGTGATTGGGAAAAGCGACGGTTTCATAGATTGAGGGAACCCCCATATTCAGGAGGGCAAACTCTTCTTCCTGAGGTCGATCCCAGCCGGCAGCCATATTGTCCATGGGCCGGCGATCGGGCATCAGAAAACGAAACCAGCGCGTCATGAAATCGCGTGTTGACAAAAAGTGACTCGGTGAGAAACAGTCATAAGTGGTGGGATATCCAAAACGCGGATCGCGAATCAGGAGTTCATGCAATAGCGTTGTGCCTGATCGCCAATGTCCCAGAATGAACAGGGGTGGCTTGTCGATTGCCACTTGCTCAACCTGTCGTCGCCAGCGCATTTCCTGCCACCGATGACAGATGGAGTTGATTGGATTCGCGACGAAGGTTAGCGAAGCGGTTGGAAATCGACTAGGTGAAAAGGCAAATCGATTCCGGGCCAAGAGACGCCACCAGGTTCCCACTCGCATACCGTCCCAGAATCTGGCAGTAAACCAGTGGTACCGATTCAACTCCTCCTTTTCCACCACGATTGAAAGATTTTGATCCGTCACTTCGTTTCACACCATCACCAGCAAATAGACTTTGGCAACTACGAAACTTGTTTTTCCGAGGCACCATCTTAATCAATCGAAGCACAAAAAGAGTGAGCAACTTGACAATGCTCTCAAGCCAGACCTACCATGGACAGCCAGAACGGTGAGATGGGGTGGTTTTGAGGTCGCTAAGATCCTTAGTTCCACTACATTTCTGGATTTTTCAGCTCCTTTTCTTCGCTGCAGAGCGGCACCATGATGTCCAAGCGCAAACGCCAACTTGCACTGGAGGGCTTCGAGGAGCAATCCCAGGACACTCCGAATCACAAGGATCGCCCAGAGGCGAATAAGGCAATATCCACTGCAGAACAGCAAGGAGTATCTGCAACACTACCCACACTCAAAGGACGCACCGTCTATGTCATCGACTCCCACTCCTTGATTTTTCAGGTCTTTCATGCGATCGGCGAAATGACCAGTCCGCAAGGCGAGCCGGTCAACGCAATCTTCGGGTTTACGCGGGACCTGCTTTATCTGCTAGGAGCAAAGAAACCCGATTTTCTGATCTGCGCCTTCGACCGACCGGGGCCTACTTTCCGGCACGAGATTTACGAGCCTTACAAAGCGGATCGAGGCGAAATGCCGGAGGAGCTTGCCGAGCAGTTTCCCGGCATCCGCCGCGTGATTGAGGCACTCGATATTCCCCTCCTGGAAAACGCTTCGTTCGAAGCCGATGACATCCTAGCAACCATTGCCTCGGAAGCGGATCGCGCAGGGGCGGATTGTTTATTGGTGACCGGTGACAAGGATTGTCGCCAATTAATCACGGATCGCGTGCAGATCTACAATATACGCAAGCAACAGGTTTACGATCGGGAATCGCTCCAAGAAGACTGGGGAATTCACCCCAATCAGGTCGTGGACTTCCAATCCCTGGTGGGTGACTCGGGCGATAACATCCCGGGAGTTGCCAGGATCGGCCCCAAAACAGCGACTGGGCTGCTGCAAGAGTATGGCACCCTGGAAGAAGTCTTTGCACACCTCGACGACATTTCCGGGGCCAAAGGGAATTATCTCCGCGCGGGGCAAGATGCTGCGATCTTGAGTCGTCGACTCGTCCGACTGGTGGACGATGTACCCGTTGCCCTCGACTGGTCGGCGGCGGCGGTCCACCCGATCGATACAGAAAAAATACGCTCCGTCTTTCATGAATTCGGTTTTCGTCGACTTTTGGAACAAATTGACAGCCTGAGTGGAAAACAACCGATTCCCGAAAATTGGCAAGCGGAATATCGATGCATTAACAGCCGCGAGGAGCTGCGAAAGCTTGTCAAGCAGTTGGGCAGCCAAAAACAGATCTGCCTGGATGTTGAAACTACCAGCATCAGACCTCGCTGGGCCGAACTGGTGGGCTATTCCTTTTGCTTTCAGCCGGGCCAAGCCTACTACATCCCGGTCCGCGCCCCAAAGAATGAAACCGCCCTCGACGCGGAGGAAGTACTCGAACAATTACGGCCGATTCTTGAAAATCCGAAAATCAAAAAAGTGGGGCAAAACTTAAAGTACGACCTCGTGGTTTTGCGTACCGCAGGCGTTTCTGTTGCCGGTGTTGCATTTGACACCATGATTGCCAGCTACCTGTTGGAGGCAGGCCGTCGCGGACACAGTCTAGACGCCTTGGCACAGCACTACCTTGGGCACGACACGATCAAGATCGACACCCTCATAGGCAAGGGGAAAGATCAACGCGGTATGGATCAGGTACCGCTCGATGAGATCACCCCGTATGCAGCCGAAGATGCGGATGTACCGCTTCGTCTCATGCCTCTCTTGGAGAATCGCCTCAAAGAGACTCAACTCACGGATTTGTTTAAACATATGGAGATGCCTCTGGTCGATGTATTGACCGAAATGGAATTCACAGGCATCAAGGTCGATACCAGCCTACTGGCGAAATTAAGCCGCAAGTATGGCAAACAACTCGAATCGCTGGAAATTGAGATTCATGAACTCGCCGGTCATGAGTTCAATATCGCCTCGCCCAAACAACTGGCAACCATCCTTTTCGATGAACTCGGACTCCCGGTCATCAAGAAAAAAAAAAGTGGGGCCAGTACGGACGTCGATGTTCTGGAGCAACTCGCCGAGCAGCACCCGCTGCCAGCAAAGATCATCGAATATCGGCAGTTTGCCAAACTGAAAAATACGTATGTCGATGCCCTGCCGGCACTCGTCCATCCGGAAACCGGCCGCGTCCACGCATCCTTTAATCAGGTGGTTGCAGCTACGGGTCGGCTCAGTTCGAGCGATCCCAATCTGCAAAACATTCCTATCCGTAGTGCAGTGGGTCGGGAAATCCGCTCCGCTTTTTTACCGGGCACAAAGGGTTGGCAACTCCTAGCTGCAGACTACTCGCAAATCGAACTTCGCGTGTTGGCCCACTGTACAGGCGACGAGGCACTCATCGGCGCATTTGAGCGCGACGAAGACATTCACGCGTTGGTCGCCAGTCAGGTTCACAGCGTGCCCATCGCAGAGATAACTTCCGAGATGCGGCGGAGTGCCAAAGCGGTCAACTTCGGTGTGATCTATGGTCAAAGCCCCTTTGGGCTCGCCAAGGCCCTACACATCGATCGCGAAGAAGCCGCAGAATTCATCGATGCCTACTTTGCCCGCTACCCGCGCATTGATGACTTTCTCGCTGAAACACTCAACGATTGCCGACGGCAAGGTTACGTCTGTACCCTTTTCGGTCGCCGCCGAGATATCAAAGGCATCCGTAGTGAGTCCTCCGGCCGCCAGCGCAACCTCGCCGAACGGATGGCGATCAACACAGTCATCCAAGGTTCGGCCGCCGACCTGATGAAACGGGCGATGATCAACATCCATCAACGACTCAAGCAGGGAACCCACAAGGCGAAGATGCTGCTGCAGATTCACGATGAGTTGGTCTTTGAAGTTCCCCCGGAGGAGCGACGGGAACTCGAGGCGTGCGTCCGCGAGGAGATGGAATCAGCAGCCGAGCTTGTCGTGCCCCTGAAAGTAGAAATCAAACAGGGCGCCAATTGGGCTGAAGTTTGAGCCCTCAACTGACCTGTCCTATCGATGGGAAAAAGGGCGTTCGCATCGACCTCGACAGCCGAACCGAGACGAGAGTTCGCCACGATTCCTTTCCTACCGCAGGGAG
>JAUWIQ010000491.1 GCA_030605285.1 Planctomycetota bacterium | reverse complement strand
GCTGGCAAGTCACACGGTTTATCGCGTGACCGTTCATGGACGTGAACACCTCCCGGAGAGCGGCGGTGCCCTACTGGCTGCAAATCACGTTACGGGGATGGATGGTCTCTTTTTGCTCGTTGCTTCCTCGCGTCCGCTGCGACTGGTGGTGCATCGGAACTACGCTGCCGGCTGGCCTCTTCGCCTGCTGGCCCGGATGATGCATGTGATCTGGATCGATGATGGCCCCAAGGCGATCCGCAGTGCGCTGCAAGCGGTCCGCCAGGCCGTGGCGGAGGGCGAACTGGTATGTATGTTTCCTGAGGGGCAAAAGACCCGCAGTGGTGCATTGCAGCCCTTCAGCTCCGGCTTGCTCTCGGTGATCGGCGGCACCGAGACGGCCGTGATTCCGGTCTACCTTGGGGGGCTGTGGGGGAGTATCTTTAGTAATCGTGATCGCGAAGCATACCGTCAGGAGAGATGGACCCAGGGAGTCCGCAGCGGGCGTTATCCCGTTTCGATCCACTTTGGGCCGCCTGTAACCGCCGTCACAAGTGCCGAACAGGTACGGGCAGCGGTTGCCTCGCTGAGCGAGAAAACGGCTCCAGAGACCGTTGCAGTTGAGGAACGTAGACAGGCCATGAACTTACCCGTTGCATTTCTAAAAATGTGTCGCCAGGTGGGGGGGCGGTCCAAGCTGGCCGACCTGAGTAGCGAAATCACAGGTCGCCAACTGTTGATCAAAGCGCTTGTCCTCCGGCGGATCCTGCTCCGGGAAATATTGGCCGACGACGAGCATTGCGTGGGACTGCTCCTGCCACCGTCGGTCGGGGGTGCCGTGGTCAATGCCGCCGTGCCGCTCTGCCGCCGCGTGCCGGTCAATCTGAACTACACCCTATCTGCCGATATTTTGAACCACTGCATCGCGGAGGCGGACATCCGACATGTACTCACTAGCCGACGATTGATCGAAAAAATGAATCTACAGATCGACGCCGAACTGGTCTGTCTGGAGGATTTTAAGGAAAAGGTCACGCTTGCCGACAAACTCGTGGGGGCGATTTCTGGGATTGTAACGCCGGTCGGCCTCCTGGCACGTCAGTTGGGCGTTCATGATCTGAACGACGAGGAGATCTTTACGATCATTTTTACCTCCGGTTCTACGGGAGAGCCCAAGGGGGTGATGCTCACGATGGGCAACATCGGTTCCAATGTGGCGGCAATCGATAGCGTGGTCCACTTGCATAAGGAGGATGTCCTGCTCGGCATCCTGCCGTTCTTTCATGTTTTTGGCTATACGGCGACGCTCTGGACCGTACTGACGTTGCCGCCCAAGGGTATCTACCACTTTTCGCCCCTGGAAGCGAGGGAGGTGGGCAAGCTTTGCGGTCGCCACAAGGCAACCATCGTCTTGACGACCCCGACCTTTCTGCGTGGCTTCCTGCGGCGCTGCGAGGTCGAGCAGTTTGCCGCCGTCGATGTGCTCGTAACCGGTGCGGAACGGCTCCCGACGGAACTGGCGGACGCCTTCGAGAAAAAATTTGGGGTCCGGCCGATTGAGGGGTATGGCACGACCGAACTTTCCCCGTTGTCGGCACTCAATATTCCACCCAGCCGCGCCCGGGAGAATCCGGGCGAAGGAGTCCGCGAGGGCACGATCGGGCGATCGATTCCCGGTGTCGATGCCAAGGTGGTTCATCTCGAGACAGGGGAGAATCTTCCCCCGGATACTGAGGGGATGCTGCTGTTTCGGGGCCCCAACGTGATGAAGGGCTATCTGAAGGATCCCGAAAAAACGGCCGAGGTGATGCGCGACGGTTGGTACGTCACCGGTGACATCGCCGAAATTGACGCGGATGGTTTCATCAAAATCACCGGTCGGGAGAGTCGCTTTTCAAAAATTGGCGGCGAAATGGTGCCGCACCTGCGTATTGAAGATGGGATTATGGAGCTGCTCTTCGGCGAGGTCGATGAAGAGCATGAAGCGGAGATTGTGGTCACGGCGATTCCGGATACCCGGAAGGGGGAGCGAATTATCGTCCTCTATGTGCAATTGAACAAAACTCCAGAGGAGATTTGTCAGGGCCTGCAGCAGGCCGGACTGCCGCCGATCTGGATTCCCTCACCCGAAAGTTTTGTCCAGGTCGAGACAATTCCGGTTCTGGGTACGGGCAAACTCGACCTCAAGGCGGTCAAGGAACTGGCGCTGCGTAAGTTCCCGTCCTGAAACTTTCGGGAGAAACTCTCCGGCGGCGGCGGCCTGCAGAAGGTGCATCGCCCCTGGCGCTGCTACCTGGAGATGATCGGTACGGCTGCAGTCTCCGTGGGGAGTTTAGAGCCGGTCGATTTTGCGGTCTGGTTGCTTAACAGCGCTCTTTGAAAGACCGTGCCGGCATGCAGGGCAAACGCCTTGCGAGTCGCTTCATCCACATCGCTCAGCCGCATTGCCAGATGCTGTACTCCAGGGCCGTTTTCTTCAGTCGTTCGAGAAAGCTTAGTCACGAAGTTTGCTGTCTCGACGAAGTTTTGATCGGTGGTGTTGCCAATCAGGTTCT
>JAUWIQ010000108.1 GCA_030605285.1 Planctomycetota bacterium | reverse complement strand
GAGGTCGTCTGCACATTGGTCAGCTCCTGAAGCGTCATCATATTGCTCAGGGGCCCGGAAATATCGCCGACATTCCCGATCCAGGAAACATCCCACACCATGTAATCGGTTTCCGTAAACGAGCTGTAGACCGGATCGGCCATGATCGCAAACGCTTCGGGACGCGAGATGTTGTAATTGTCCCAGAAATTCCCAAACAGCGGTTGGCTGAGCGCAGCGGGCTGGTCGTTGGAATTGTAGCTGTGCCAGGCGATGGCCGTTGCGTTATTGCTCACATCGGTGCCATTGTCGAAGTTGCCCCAATGCTCTCCGCTGTTGTCCGGATACTCCGTGGCGGACATTCTTCCCGACCAGTCTTTATAATGCGGCATGTAGCTCATCCTTCTCATGTGGATCGTGTATCGAGATGGCCCGACCTTGCCGACAAGCGCCCTATCCACGGCAGGAGCTTATCTGAGAGCCTCCAAATTAACCGCAAATGTCCGAGATCGCAAGGATTTTCGTGAATATTCTTTGCAATTCACGGGCTGGTTTGTTATTTCAGGACAAACTCGCCCCCGTGGCATGCAAGCCTCGCTGCAGGCGGCCTTCCGCGCGCCACGAAAAGGAGACCTCAGATGCAGTGCATCACTAACGAATAGCGGATACCCTCTGCAACCGGGTCGATGCCGTGCATGACATTGCCCCCGAATACGACCGCAGCGCCTTTGCGCAAGGGGACTGTGTGGCGTTGTTCCTCAGCATCGAGATAGTAAAACTCCCCTCCGACAAAATCGTCGTTGAGCGCCACGGTGAAGGAGACCGTACTGCGATCGTGATGGGGTGCAAGATCGGGCCGATAGGCGGCTCCATATTTCCTCACGTAGATCATGTATTGCGCAGGCTTAAAAGAATCCTGCAAGCCGCAAATGATGTCGCGCATCCTCTTAGCCGACATTTCGCCCGCCGGGTAGGAAAGAAGATTCATCTCCCAGGCCGGTTGTTGGTCGACCGTATCGATGTCGCAACCGAAGCCCGCATCTTCCGCGGTTTGAATGATCTGGTCACATTCCGCTGCGGTCAAGGCATCTGGAACGACGGTCGGATCCAGGGAAATCTGTTTCACATCATTCCTCCGCAGCGACAGAAACCCACCCCAGCGACAAACCGGTTAGGCCCCGAGTGCTCAGTCTGCTCCGGGACTCGCCATTTTTTTCCAGTGGGAGGGATCCGGGAGCATAAACTCCTTGCCGCTGCTGTCGCTGAGCGTCACGAGAACGTCTGAGACAATGGTAATCCGCGGCTCCGTTGCGGTGTGCGGTTCGGTTGCGTGCTGCATTTGGGAAGGGAAAATGACCAGGTCCCCCTCCTCCACGTCCACAACCAGATGATTACTGTTGGCAGCATTCCGTGGGCCGATGAATAAATCCTCTTCCCGCGGCTCGAACAATCCTGGCGCAAACTGATTCGGTGGCGACGGATCGAGCAATACAATGCGTCCACCCTGTTCTGGTTTGGTTAGGTAATAGGCGATACTGAGATGAGACTGCAGGTGGGCATGGCGCGTAATGCGTTCCCCTGCATGCGCAACCGCCGCCCAACTGCGGGTGAAATACAAATTAAATTGCTTGCGATCGAGCCCGAGTGCGTCAAAATAAGCGTCGATGCCCTTCGCGATTTCAGAAAATAGGTTCTCAAAGAGAGGATCACTGTGAATGAATTCATGACCGCGGACATCCCCGGTCCAGGCGGCGTGTGCAGAACTCGGCGGGGCTGATTGATCCCGCATCGAGAGGGCATGTTGAACCAGTTGGTCCTTGTCCTTTGCGGCCGCGCCCGCAAAGGGAGGTGGCCCGAGTTGCATGCAGAACACGCTGAGCGGAAAGATGTCGACGCGTTTGATTTTCAATATTTCCAATCCTGGGAGAGCCCTGTTGTGAGAAATCGCATCGTCCGTCAGGCCCAGAGTGCGGCAATCGCCCCTTTGATCATTTGTTCGCTACCGCCCGCCGGTCCACCCAAATTAGGGGACATGACCTCATGAGCGCTCCAATTCGGTAACGCTCCCGCTTCATACCCGCCATTGGCCCCCATCGCGAGACCTTCATCGGAACCGATGTAGCCACGGCCACCGTTGGTGAGTGAAAACGTCATGGTAGTGCCAAACGGCGCGGTGCGGTCGACCCAGCGTTCCGTATGGCTGAAATGTTCATACGGAAGGCTGACGAGGCAAAAGTCCTCCCCAAGCATCAATCCATGCACGTCAAAGCGTCGTGAAACCGGCGCGGTCCCGCTGGACCGTTTTGCCGTAATCTTTTCGAGCTGCGCGATGCGCTCGGGGTGGTCTTTCTGCTCGATCATCTGTGCGGCGATTAGTTTCTCACTCGGCAGCGGTTGGGTCGGCAGCAGCGATGGAATGGTGAGGAAACGAAGCGTGTCGGTGCGGACCGGCTTGGCCTTTCCCATCGCAACGAGAACTGCCTCGCCAAGCTTGTTGCCGGCGGCCTGTGCGTCCTTGTGTGTGGATCGCAGTGGAAAGCTGTTAATATTCCCGCTACAACCCTGCCCAAATGCGGCGATGCAATCGCCCCCTAGCGATTTTCGAATCTTGGCCACTGCCGCGCCGGGAAAATCCGCGCTGATTAGTTTGCTCGTGTGCGGCACCGTCACGGGATGCGCCGCGTGCTCGAAAAGGACAAAGATCGGTTTTCCTGTTTTGTGGCTCTCTGCTGAAAGGATGCTGGTCCAGGGAACGATCAAACCTTCCCGGTTCACACCCATATAGGTATAGCCATCGGCGCCGGTAATCCGCCGATTGAAGCCAACCTGACCCGGAGCTTTTCCTGCTTTTACTAATGCCGGTTCGGCTTGGTCTTTGGCTTGCCGGACTACATCCACGATCTTTTGATGGACGCTATCGTTCCAACGCCACTCCTCGGGCCGTTGGGTGATGGGGACATGGGTCCCCTCATCCCACGCGAGCTTTTCAGTATATTCCCGTCCCGGGACTGGCGTTGAGACCAGCCAGCGGCCAGCGTGTGTATGGCTGCAACTGAACCAGACTTCGTCCACACCGGTCTCGGCCTTTACCCGCTCGCGGACTTCATCGCAACAGGTGAACCCGGCACCGATCAGATCGGCGCTCACCAGGGCGACTTCCCGCCCGTCACGATCGCGGAGCAGAACCGCGCGAACATACAGCGGATCGTGCACGCCGATAGTTTCGCGTATGTAATGGGTGATCTCCATGCCGACCGGAGGCGTAATATTTCGCTCGGCAGCGCCCGCTTCGAAGCCGCTGTTTTTAGTTGCCCCCCATAACGGTCGCGGTGCACTCGCCGCCAGGAGTCCCCCGACACCGAGCGCCGAATTCGCAAGAAACGTTCGCCGGGTATTTTTTGTTAGCGCGCACATCACAACTTGCTCCAGGGCCTACCTGCCGTGCCGAGGTGATTGACTCGATATAGCGTAACCTTTCGCGCGCATCCTGTCAGCACAAAATGTCTCCTCATGCAGCAAATGTCCATGACGCGTCCGGTTAATGCCCCAACTCGCCTTAGGAGGGCTCCCACGACTCGGCCAACGGATCGTCCATAAATTGGAGTGCTCCCAGGTCCTCGTCCATTTCGCGTCCGAGCGGCAGGGCGATTAAAAACCCGATCAGCCCGGCGATCGAGAGTACAATCAGCGTAAGTTGTTGTTCGCTGCGAAAAAGTACGGCCAGCAGGATAGCGAGCATCGGCACGACCGCAGTCAGGGACACAAACAACCGGGTGATCTTGCGGGCCCGATCGAGTTCCCGCGCATCGGGAAGTGTGGCGCCCCGGCGGAGCATGCCCGGAAGCAGCAGTCGTACCGAGAGGAAATTAACAAATAAATAGGGATAGGTGCCTGCAATCAAGCCACAGAGCGTGAGGGTAAGAATAAAGAGCGTGTAAATCAGAGGATCTGCCCCGGCGGGCGTTCCCCAGTGCAAACTGGCCGGAAAGGTCAGCCCGGAAATTAACCAAAGCGAAATCGAAAGCGCCGCGAGGTTTCGCCCGAGATTGAGCAGGGGGGTCGGCTGCCCGCGTCGTCCCGCAGCGGGGTGTGGCCAGCGATAGATGGCGCGGTAAGCGAGCAGGACGCCGATCGCAATTCCGGCGGGAAAACCAATACTGTTAATCCAGAACTGCACCCGGTCGAAGAGAGGCAAGACGTCCGGAAAACGCGTTGCAAGCATGCCACGGTTGTACGCAAAATTAAATAGGGCCACCGGGACCATCGGCAGCATGGTGACTAGAAACACCAGCGTGAGTGGGTAACGTGAAAAAAACTGGGCCCAACGCGACTGGGGTCCGCGCAGTAATCGCCAGAGCCTGGGTCGCAAGCAGAGTCGCAATCGAGTGGCGAGGACACCGGCAGTCCGCGGGCGATCCTGCGGTTTCATCGCGAGACAACTTAAGGCCACCTCTCGGAACGAATCAGGGCAATTGCTCGGTAGCGTGTCGGATACCCTTTCTATATCCAGCACCTCTCGATCCCGTAGCATTTTTTGGAGCGAGGCCTCCCAGTCGGAAGCCCCCTTCGTTTGCTTAAATATACGACGCCCGCTCACAACTTCCAGCAACACCAACCCCAAAGAGTAGATGTCGCTTGCCTCGCCGACATCTTCGGGATGCCCTTCAAGGGTCGCATGACAGGCTCGTAATTGTTCGGGAGACATATAGGCGAGGGACCCACCGAAGGTGTCACTGGGGCGCTCATCGCGTCCCGCCGCATTGAAGCTGATATTGAAATCGGCCAGCTTGGGCGCCCCTTCGGCTGAGAGTAATACGTTGGCTGGCTTGATGTCGCGATGCAGAACCCCTTTCTCATGCGCGTAGGCCAGGCCGTCCGCCAGCTGCGCGCCGAGCTGGCAAACAGCCAATGGCCAGGGCAATTCAAGAAGATCGCGCCGCAGGATGGAGCTCACGGGTGGGGCAGAGCCTACGCGGATCAGCGTTTCGTCGATTTGGGCTAAATATTCTTTCGCCCCATAATGTCCCCGTCCCATCCGCCCGATCACCTCCTGGAGCGTGCCGCCTGGAACGAGTTCCATATAAAGCAAACGGAGTTTTTCCTTCGGCAGCTGCCGCTGGTCGTAGACGCGTACGATATTCGGGTGGTCCAGCTGTGCGAGGGTCCTCGGCTCCCGACTCTCGTCCGAGGCAATCTTGAGCGCGACTAAGCGTTCCAGGCTCCGTTGCCGGGCTAAAAAAACCCTCGCAAAGGTGCCGGAGCCGAGCGACAGCAGGAGATCAAAATCGTCGACCAGATCACCTTCCGAAAATTGGTCTAGGGAATTCCCTTCCACCAGCGGTGCAAGCTGTACGTCGGAATCCCGAAGGAGCTGGGTTGCGGGAAGAGAAGAATCGAACGAGGGCATCCCAGTCCCCGCAAGTTGATCGAATTGCGCAATTTGGGAGGGGAATCGCTTGAAAATTTCATCGCGGCTTACCCGGTTACCCGCAGCATTTCGAATCTGGTATTCTTCATAAATCAAATCCACGGGAACGCCCCCGGGATCCGCAATCTCCGGGAACCTGCCCAAGTAAAATTCCAGGGGCTCTCCTGCAGTCCGATCACGCCACCGCATTTCGAGGTCGACTTTGACCAATTCGCAGATCATCGCACGGCGGTACTGCGGGGGAACGTCGCTGATCAAATTGGAAAGGGATGCCCCCTCGCCAGGATTCGTATCCCAAGCAGCGATCAAGGCGTCCGTTTTAGACGCGACTAACGCCCAGAAGGCATCGTCCTCAGAGAACCACAAGGCAGGATCCTTTTTTGAGGGGTCCGTTGCATTCAAGCTATTCGACTCTGCTAATTTCCAACAGCCCGGGAGATTCGATACGCTATGAATCAACATGATAGCGGACAAGTCGGTCCAATTCGACGAGGTGATGCCGAATCCTTGGCAACTTTTATAGAGCAAAACCGGCCGCAACTTCTCGCCTTCCTGCAGAAGCGGACCGGATCCCATCTCCGCTCAAAAATCGAACCCGAAGATATCCTCCAGGAAGTGGCAGCCGATGCCTTGCGCGCATTCTCCACCGATGCTTGGGAGCCCCGCGATCCGATGCACTGGCTCTACACACTTTGCGAGCGAAGGATTATCGATACCCATCGCCGATTTTTTGCCGCACAGAAACGATCTGCCGCAAGGGAAGCCAAGTTGAGAAGCAGCGTGGCCCTGGAAAACTTGCTCGTGGCCAGCATGACCACCGCGAGTTCTGCCTTTTCGCGAAACCAGAAGGAATTAGCCATGCTGGCCGCACTCGGCACCCTACCCGAGGAGCAGCAGGAGGCGCTGCGCATGCGGTATCTCGAGGGCCTGCCCTCCAAAGAGATCGCAACGAAATTGGATAAAACCGATGGTGCGGTGCGGGTGATGCTCTCGCGTGGAATCGCTCGCCTGCAGACGCTGCTCGATGTGCATCAATAAAAACAGGGCGGGCTTTTTCGAGCCCGCCCTGTCCCCAGCCATCTCGGTTCTTCCCAGAGCTCAGAAGCTAGAATTCCGGACCTGCTCAGCGACGACCTGCAACGAACGCGGGGTGTCGCTTCCCTGGCCAACTACTTCTAGGTCGAGGACGCCGCGGGTCTGCTGCATCGCAGTCGCGAGGACCTCTTCGCCCGTCATTTCCCGGCCATTGACCGAGACAATCACGTCCCCCGTTACCAGTCCCGCTCGATCGGCTGGCGAGTTGGCTTTCACCTGCTGGATTCCAAACCCGAAATTAGGGATCTGAGATCCGCTGATGCCGAGGTAGTAGCTAACTTCTTCAAGCACCTGCTGGACACCATTGACTACCACCACGCGACTGG
>JAUWIQ010000362.1 GCA_030605285.1 Planctomycetota bacterium | reverse complement strand
TGGTTCGGCCAGTCGGGCCGCCCGCGCGGAGGGCCTTACCCGGGCCACAGCCATGCTTGAGCAAGGGCATCGCTTGAGCAAGGGCATCGCTTGAGCAAGGGCATCGCTTGGGCAAGGGACCAACGGGCGTACCGGGTTGGTTTGTATTTTTTCGGCTGTCTCAGCAAACCCTGCTGTCTCAGCAAACGTGGTCGGGCCTAATATTCACAGGGGATTCTGCTAATGTGGCCGGTTTTGCGCGCTATCCTGGGTGTCTTGGTGTTGGCCGCTGGCGGTAGCGCAGTCTACGGCCAAGCGATTACCATCGTTCCGTATTATGAGAGCAAAGAAGCTCCCGGGTACTATCACTTCAATCCGGTGAGTGGTCCCGACACGGAGCGCGACCAGATGCTTCTAGACGGCTCCTTTTTTTCGGGGCTGGGTGGTCCCGTGCTTATCGAGTCCGTGGCGTTTCGCCTCGATAAAAATGCTACAACGACGAGCGCGTCATTTTCAGATATCCAGATCCGCCTTTCGACCGCCACAACGACCGTCAGTAGTATGTCGACCACGCTGGCGGATAACGTCGGTAGCGATGTCATGACCGTCTACAGTGGTCCGGCGCCCCTCGCGTCCCCAGGTGGGGCCGGCTCTCCGAGTGCCTTTGATATTCTGATTCCGTTTCTTACCCCCTTCGCGTACGATCCGCTCGCGGGAGATCTTCTCTTTGATTGGGAGTGGACGGGCAATTTCAGTAATAATCATTTTGTTTTGGATACGAATTACTCGAACGCTGCTCCCTACACGGGCGTCATTAATTTCATGGAAGATTCCCAACCGACAGACGGTCTTGCCGATTACACCTATCCCGGTGTGAGTGTAGTTGCCCAATTTGCAGTCACGCCTGTCAATCCTGAGCCGAGTGCCGTGCTGTTGGCATTCCTCGGGCTGTTGTTCTTGCCGTTGCGGCGCCGCTCTGCGGCTGTTTGAAACTTCTCTCAAACAGTGCAGCAGCGATCTATCCAGATGCGTGGCAGCAATATCATTGGTAAGCCGGGTTGCCGAGGATATAATCATTGCAGACATCGGGCAGTTCTATCAGTAGCGAAAGGAGTGTGAGATGAAAATCGATCTGTATACCAAGGTGGTATTGACCGTGATTGCAATCTGTTTGTGTTGGTTTCTGGTTCGCGATCTGAGCGTCGTACAGCGTGCCGAGGCGTTTGAAGGCGGACGGGGGATCCAAGACGTAAGAATTGTCGGGATCAAACGGCATCCACAAGGAGCCTGGCAACCGTTGCCGATGCTGCAAAACACAGAATTTCGCGGCCCGGGACCCGGTCTGGATTAGGGCCACGTAGCCCGCATGGGCCAGTGCTTGGGCCGACTGCTGTGGATCGCCCCCCACGATGCCTCCGCGCCCGCCATGCAGGAAGAGGACGGCCGGGAAGGGACCGCGGCCCTCCGGCAGGGCCAAGTAAGCGGTCAGTCGATCTGGTCCCACGGGCACGGAGACTTTGCGCGGCAGCGGCGGTGCGGCGGTCGCCCCGCTGCCTGTTGTTAACAGTCCGCAAAGGGCAAGGAAGAAAGTCGTCTGCTGCATATCGGGAGCCTTGCGGGGTTCGTTGGCCGGATGCCGCGCTGTCGGATCAAACCCCGCCAAGAGTCGGAAGTTATGTTCCGAAAGCGATTTTAATGGCCTGCCTAGAGTGCAGATGTTGTGATTCGTTGTGCGATCGGTTAAACAGGACCGGCACTGCAATTTTCTTTTCGGAAGCAACGGGGGAGCCGGGATGACGATTTCTCAAATAACCCGCACGCTGATGCGGCTGGCGGTGACGCTTCTCTTTGCGGTCACATTCGTTCTGGCGGGGCTCGACAAATGGCTCGTCGGGACGGCCCCCGCATGGTTCGTTGAACAGTTCGCCGCAACCCCGCTCGGCGGCCTGCCGCAGACACCCCTGTTCCTGCTCGTCGCGCTCGGCGAGTCGCTGCTGGGTCTCGGTGCGGTCGTGAGCCTTTTGAGTGGCGAATGGCTCCGCAGGCGGGCGCCGGTTTTAAAACTCGTGCTCGCCGCAGCCCTCTTAATGTTTGTGGCGCTCGGATTCGGCGCACGCCTCTCGCACAAATACGAGGATGCGGCATTCCACTTCATGTATTTCACCGGCACGCTGCTGGCCCTGGTGGTCATCGATCGCGATGACCGGATGGCCGAGGCGCGCGAGCCACAAGAGAAGATTTCATGAAATGGCGGATGCTCTTTGGTAAACCTTTTCCGGTAGTCGTTATTGCGCTCCTGGCCTTGTTGCCTTCGCTGGCGGTGGGGGATTCGCCCCGGGCAACCTTTCTGGCGGCGGCGGCCGAGGTGAACATTACCCCGCAGATCGGGGTCCCGCTCTCCGGGCCGGGTGGCCCAAGTACCGGCGTAGCCGACGAACTCTTTGCCCGCATCCTGGTACTCAGTGACGGATACAAGCCGGTGGTGATCGTGACAGTCGATCTGGCCGGTGTGGGCATCCCCTATGCCGAAGCGGTGGGCGCGGCGATCGAGAAAAAAACGGGCATCCCTCCCGGGCGGGTGATGTTTAAATATTCGCACCCGCACAGTGGCCCGGGCGCGGCCCTGCCCGAGGATTCTGCCGAAAAATCGTACGGCCGCGACGTACTCGAAAAGGTGGTCGCGGCGACCGCCGACTCTGTCGGTCGGCTCGAGCCGGCAATTTTGCGGGCCGGTCGCGAAGCGGTGCAGATCGGCTTCACCCGCCGCATGCCCCGGGGCAACGACATCACCATGGCCCCCAATCCCCACGGGTCGGTCGTCCCCTGGGTCGATGTGCTGGGTGTTTACCGTAAAGATGGCACGCGGATTGCAATCCTCTTTTCCTACGCGGCCCACCCGGTCGTGATCCACTCGGCCAGCACGCTGATCAGCGCCGACTATCCCGGCTATGCGGTGGCCCACCTGCGGCGAATGCTCAGTGGCGGAGATGCCGAGACGGGCCTGATGATGTTTGCTCAGGGTTGTGGCGGCAACATCAACGCCTTTCCACTCAAAGGGGGATTGAAAGCTTGCAGCCGTACCGGCTTGGTCCTGGCCCAGGCGGTGACCCGCGTTTCACTCGAGGAGATTCCGCCCGCGCCAATCCAAGCCGCCTCCCTCCCCGTCGCGTTGCCGTTACAAAAACCCCCGACCGTGGCCGAATGCGAGCGGCGGCTCGCTGCCGATCCGGGCGATGTACGGCTCAAGGAATTACTGAAAATCGCCAAAGAACCTAAAGACCGCACGATGCCCTATCCGCTGCGTGCTTTCGCCGTGGGTCGGCAGCTCTGTATTCTTTCACTGCCACATGAAAGTTTCTGCGATTACCAGCTCTGGGCGGATCGGGATTCGCCCTACC
>JAUWIQ010000219.1 GCA_030605285.1 Planctomycetota bacterium | reverse complement strand
TTCTCATCGAACCAGCGACCTAAATCGATTTGTCGGCACCGATCACTGCAGAAGGGCGCCGCCAAAGAAATATCCATATCGAATGAACCACTGCAGATTGGACAGATGATCGTAGCCATAAGAAAACGCAGCCAGAATATTTCGGAGTTTCAGGAACCGTCCGCAGAGACCCGCAGTTGGCGAATCGAAGCCTTCCCCTTTTTAATCTGAAGGCTTCCGTTTTGTGTCCGTCTTCTTTTTTGAAGATTCTGACTTGTCGGATGACTTATTTTCCCTCGCCTTTTTTTCTGCCTCTGCACCCTTTTTGTAGGATTCACTGCGGTAATCGGTCTCGTAGAATCCGGACCCTTTGAAAACAATTGCTGCCCCGGTGCCGAATAGCCGCCGCAGTTTAAATTTTCCACACTCCGGACATTTCCGCTTCACCGCTTCGGTGATGGGCTGAAACAATTCGAACTTATGATCGCAATTGTCACATTGATAATCGTAAGTGGGCATGGCACACATCACGGTGGGGTGGTCTATTTTACTCTATTTGCGCGGGCCCTGTGGATACAATCACTTGGCTCGGACGGACAACACGATCATAGAGGCAATAACCCACGGCTGTCTCGATAAGAATCGTGCCCGCGGGATGTTCTTCACTGGGCATCTGGGAGACCGCTTCGTGGAGATTGGGGTCAAATTGTTCGCCCACGGCAACGATCGGATTGCAGTTGTGCTGCGCGAGCATGGTCTGCAGTTGCTGGATGACCAGTTTAAAGCCTTCGAGTAGCGCAGCCGATTCCTGTGTCTTTTCAGCCGCTTCAATGGCGCGCTGCATGTTGTCGAGTACCGGCAGAAGATCTCTCAATAATCGTATCCCGGCATACCGGCGTTCCTGCTGTTGTTCCCGTTCGATTCGCTTACGGTAGTTTTCTAGATCGGCCTGCGCGAGCAGGGCCTGCTTTTTAGCATCCTCAATTTTCAGCTGATTTTTTTCTGCCTCGGATAGGCAGATCGTTGCTTCTGGGTCGGGTGTTTCCGTCGCGTCAAGATCCGCGTCAGGATTGACTTCCGACTCCCTCTTGGGCTGCTTGCTCACGTTCCGCCTCCTTTCCCTTTACTCTTCCTCGGTGACGGGCATGTCTTGGGGAACAAAATAGTCCTTGAGCTTATCCAGAAAGCTTTTTCGCTGCGGTGTTACGTTCGCGTACTCCAGTTCGGCCAACTGACGAATCAGGGCCTCCTGCTCCTCGTTGAGCTTCTCCGGCACGTCGATGTCAATCTGGACATGTAAATCGCCGGACTGACGGCCTCGAGGATCGGGCATTCCACGTCGCTTGAGGGTCAGCACCGCACCGGGTTGCGTTCCCTGGCGGATCTTGAGTTCTTCCAGTCCGTCAAGTGTCGGCACACGAATATTGGCACCCAAAACCGCTTGGGAATAGGTAATCGGTACGCGGCAAAACAGGTGGCCTCCCTGTCGCTGGAACAGCGGATGTTCCCGGACGTGTACCAGGCAATAACAGTCTCCCGGGGGCCCACCGCCGGGACTGGGATGGCCTTCGCCACTGAGGCGTATTTGCATCTGGTCGTCGATGCCCGCGGGAATTGCCACCTCGCAATCTACCGGCTCTTCTAAAAAACCGCCGCCACGACAGGAACTGCAACGCTCTTCAACCAATTGGCCGCTTCCTTGACAGGAAGGGCAGGTGGTTTGCATCCGGAGGATACCGCTCGACTGAATCACCTGGCCCTGACCACCACAGTAATGGCAAGACTCCATGGACGTGCCACCCTGGGACCCATTGCCATCGCAATCCTCACACTTGCGGTGGCGGGTAAACTCGAGGGTCTGCCGTACACCCCGTGCTGCCTCCAGCAGGTCGATCGTTATCTCGCACTGGATGTTCGCACCACGCCGAACCCGGCGGCCACGCCGACCACCACCAAAGACATCGCCAAAAATTCCGCCGCCAAACATGTCGCCAAAGGCCTCAAAGATATCTCCGACATCCTGAAAGCCGGTACTGCCTGCCTCCAGGCCCGCATGTCCATAGCGATCGTAACGTGTGCGTTTTTCTCCATCGCTGAGTACTTCAAAAGCTTCGGCCGCTTCTTTAAACCTTCCAACCGCTTTCTCATTATCTGGATTTTTATCTGGGTGGTACTTGATCGCCAGCTTGCGATACGCGACAGCTATTTCGTCCATCGAAGATGAACGGATAACATCTAAAACCTCGTAGTAGCAGCGCTTCTCGGTCATGCTCATAACAAATTATAGGCTGCTGGAGCAAAGAGAACCTATGCCAGTTCCCTTCGAACTAGCGACTCTTATTTTTCAAGGATTTCAACAATATGGGCCACTTCCAGCAGAGTAGAAATGGCCCATGCTTGTACTGTAGGTCTCTGAGAGCGGGCAACTTCAATAGTTCGGCGACCTGCGCTTTTCAACGGCGTTGGCCCAGGTCACGCGATCGCACCGTCTACCCGTTTTTTGTCACTGTCTTCCTCGTCAAAATTAGTTACCAGGGCCTCGGTGGTGAGCATCAACGCAGCAATGCTGGCGGCGTTGGCCAAAGCGGTACGGACCACCTTCACCGGATCGATGATTCCTTCCTGGAACATATCGACATATTGGCCGACCTTTGCATCGTAGCCGCTGTTGGTCGATTTCTGAGCAACCTCATCGACCACCACCGAACCGTCGATACCCCCGTTGTCTGCAATTTGACGAAGTGGCGCAGCAAGGGCGCTGAGGACAATATCGATGCCTGTTTTTTCATCCCCTCTCGCTTTACTACGCACCGATGTGACTGCTTCACGGCAACGCAACAATGCCACGCCACCACCCGGAAGAATCCCCTCTTCGACTGCTGCACGTGTAGCGTGTAGGGCGTCTTCGACGCGAGATTTTTTCTGTTTCATTTCTAATTCAGTATCGGCACCCACAGAAATCACTGCCACGCCACCCGTCAATTTGGCCATCCGTTCCTGAAGTTTTTCGCGATCGTAATCGCTGTCGGAGGCCTCAATCTGGTTGCGGAGCTGCGCAATTCGCTGCTTTACATCTTCCTGCTTGCCAGCACCGCTAACAATCGTGGTGTTGCTCTTATCGATTGTGATCTGTTTCGCCCGACCGAGTTGGTCGAGTTCGACACTTTCAAGCTTCAGACCGAGATCTTCGCTGATGAGCGTGCCTCCCGTAAGGATTGCGATGTCGCTGAGCATCGCCTTGCGACGGTCTCCAAATCCCGGTGCTTTGACGGCACAAATATTAAGGACCCCACGCAATTTATTGACTACCAAGGCGGCCAGGGCCTCGCCTTCGACATCCTCAGAGATGACCAACAGTGGCTTACCCGACTGGGATACTTTTTCCAGGACCGGAACCAGCTCCCGGAGATTGGTGATTTTCTTTTCAAAAATCAGGATCAGGGCATTCTCCAATAGACAATCGCGCTCTGCGGGACGCGTGATGAAATATGGCGATATGTAACCCTTGTCAAACTGCATGCCATCGACGTACTCGACTGTCGTCTCGGCCGTCTTACCTTCCTCCACCGTGATCACACCGTCTTGGCCGACTTTATGCAGGGCTTCGGCCAACAACTCACCGATAACCATGTCATTGTTGGCACTGATCGCACCCACATTGGCAACGTCCTGCTTGCTGTTTACCGGCCGGGCGAGATCATGGAGCTTTTCGACTGCGGCCTCTACCGCCTTTTTGATACCTCGACGCACTGCCATCGGATTGCTGCCAGCCACAATATTGCGGCGACCTTCTTTAAAAATAGCACGGGCCAATACGGTCGCGGTTGTCGTTCCATCGCCAGCCAGATCCGAAGTTTTACTGGCAACTTCGTTGACCAATTTAGCACCCATGTTTTCAAACGGGTCTTCTAATTCGATTTCCTTACTGACCGTCACACCATCCTTGGTCACCGTTGGGCCACCGAAAGATTTGTCGATGATCACATTCTTTCCGGTTGGACCCATCGTAATTGCGACGGCATCCGCCAGCTTTTCCACACCTTCAAACATTTTTGCGCGGGCCTGATCTTCAAACATCAATTGCTTAGCTGCCACGGGAACAGTTCCTTATCTGGTAATCATTTATTCGTAGGGGGAAACGTGTTTCAGTCGACCACCTTGGCCAGGATATCACCCTCACGGAGAATCTTGACTTCACGACCGTTGAGCTCTTGATCGACACCGCCGTACTTTCCGAAGTAGACGCGATCACCAACGATAACAGAAAGTTCTCCACGATTGCCGCTATCGAGCAATCGGCCTGGACCGATCGCGACGACCGTACCAAGTTGGGGTTTTTCCTGAGCTGAGTCGGGCAGGACGATACCGCCTGTAGTTGTTTCTTCTGCATCCACCAGTTCCACAACGACTCGATCATCGAGGGGTCGAAGTTTTTCTTTAGTCATCTCGCAATTCCTTTATCACTAAGGGGTCTATGTATTATTTTGAATTTTTCGCAAACAGGGAGAGGGACTCACTACATCATGCCAGGCATGCCACCCATGCCACCCATGCCACCGGGCATGCCCCCCATCCCGCCCAGGCCCCCGCCCGGGGCCGCCAGGCCGCCGCCCAGGCCGCCCAGGCCGCCGCGCAGGCCGAGCGCGTGGGGCTC